>CAZPQP010000018.1:1851-18198 GCA_964588635.1 uncultured Bifidobacterium sp. | reverse complement strand
ATCTGGACCCGGGTCCAGATCTGCACTAGACGTCGACGGCGCGGGCCTGCTCGTCGAGCTGCGCGCGCAGCTCGAGCAGGTGATCGTTCACGAGCAGCAGCTCGAGCGCCTCGGCGAGCAGCACCGGCGATCCCTGCAGCGCCTGCTCGACGCGCGCGTGGGTATCCCGGTCGAGATTGCCGGCGGCGTATGCGGGGAGCAGGTGGCGGATATCGTCCATCAGGGCGCGAGCGGGATATGTTGCACATCGCACCAACGCACCCATCGGCCGAGCGCTCCCTCTATCCTCGGGGAGCCCGGATGGCGGAATTGGTCAGACGCGGTCGACTTAAAATCGACTGCCGCAAGGCATGCGGGTTCGAGTCCCGCTCCGGGTACTACGCCGCCAGGAACGAGCGGACCTCGTCGAGCGAGGCCGTGAACGGCACGTCGGGCAGGCTGGCGCGCAGCTCGTTGCCGTAGGACTTCGTGACGAGCCGCGAGTCGAGCACCGCGACGACGCCGCGATCGGTCTCGCTGCGCAGCAGGCGGCCGAAGCCCTGCTTGAGCAGCAGCGCCGCGTGCGGCAGCGCCACGTCCTTGAAGCCGCTGCCGCCGTCGCGCTCCGCACGCTCCGACTTCGCCGCGATCAGCGGATCGTCGGGCACGGCGAACGGCAGGCTCTCGAGGATCACCAGCTCGAGCGAACGACCGGGGATGTCGACGCCCTGCCAGAACGTCATCGACGCGAACAGGACCGAGGTCTCATCGGTGCGGAACCGCTCGAGCAGCACGTCGCGCGCCGCCTCGCCCTGGCACAGGAGCGGGTACGAGATGCGGTCGCGCACCATCGCGTGGATCTGCCGCAGGCGCGCAAGCGATGGCGACAGTACGAGCGCACGGCCGCCGGCGGCATCGATCAGCGCGGCCACGCGCGTGGCGACCCTCTCCGGATCGGCGCGGCCACCGCCCTCGATATCGGCCGGCACGTACAGCCGGGCATTGCTCGCGATGTCGAAAGGCGAGGTCTCGATGTGCGTCTTCGCGGTATCGGCGCCGAGACGACGGCAGATGCCGGTGAGCCCCTCACCGTCCGCCAGCGTGGCGCTGACGAGGATGCCGGCGTGCAGCGTGTCCCAGAGGTGCTCGCGCAGGAGCGGACCGACGGCGGTCGGCGCGGCCCGCAGCTCGACGCCGCCGCGCGCATCGCGCTCGGACCACACGACGGTCTCCTCGTGGTCGGGCGCGAGGATCGCCTCCAGCGCGTAGGCCTGGCGCTGCGCCTGACGCGCCAGCGCCTCGCATTCGTCGGAGTGGTCCTTGATGCGCTCGGCGATCGAGTCGAGCGCCACGCGCATGGCGTCGGCGGCGTCGCGCGGCAGCTGCTGGAGACGCTGCTCGTCGAGGCGCACGCGGCGCCCCTCCGGCAGCGCGTTGAAGAGGCGGTCGCCGTGCACCTGCAGCATCGCGAGGTCGGCGGCAGGCGGGATCTTGACCGCGCTGGCGCAGGCGCTGTCGACATCGCGGGCGAAGCGCGACAGGGCCGGGCCGGAGACGCGCGCGCCGAGCGACTCGGCCGCCACCTTCTCGAAGTCGTGCGCCTCGTCGACCACGAGCACGTCGTGCTCGGGCAGGATGACCGGTTCACCGCCGCGCGCCGAGCGCAGCGCGAGGTCGGCGAGGTAGAGCGCGTGGTTGACGAGCACGATCTGGCAGCCCGTGGCGCGCTCGCGTGCGAGCTCGGCGTAGCAGCCGTCGCGCTCGGTGCAGCGGACGCCGCGACAGCGGTCGGGGCCGACCGCCAGCTCGCGCCAGACGGCCTCGGACGGCACGAACGGCAGCTCGTCGCGATCGCCCTCGCGCGTGCGGATGAGCCACTCGTCGAGGCGCGCCAGCTCGGGCTGATGCTCCTCGGGCACGCGCTGGTGGGCGAGCGCGCGCTGCACCCGGCAGACGTAGTTCGAGCGGCCCTTCACGACCGCGGCCGTGATGTCGAGGCCGGTCGCCTGACGGGCCAGCGGCAGATCCTCGTTGAGCAGCTGCCCCTGCAGCGCCTTGGTCGAGGTCGTCACCACGACCCGGCGGCCGCTGAGTGCCGCGGGCACGAGGTAGGCGAGGCTCTTGCCGATCCCCGTCGCCGCCTCGGCGACGAGCACGCCGCCGCGATCGATCGTGTCGCCGACCTCCTGCGCCAGCCGCAGCTGCCCGTCGCGCGAGCGGAACGCCGGCAGGGCGTGCTTGAGCGGCGAGGCGTACCCCAGCTGGTCCTTGTAGCGGCGCATCTCGGACGACCCAACCTACCACCGGGATCGGGGGCCGCTACGGTGCCGCCCATGGCCGCCACGCGCATCGCACTGGGTGTCCTGCGCAGTCCGGCGGGCCACGTCTGGATCGAGCGCGCGAAGCCGCCGTCGCTGGGGCGATGGGCGCTGCCGGGCGGGCGCATCGAGCCCGGTGAGGACCCGCTCGAGGCGGCGCGCCGCGAGGTGCTCGAGGAGACCGAGCTCGTGGTCGAGGGCGGCATCCACCTGGCGATCCTCGAGGAGCGCTTCGAGGACGCCGACGGCGCACCGCTGTACGTGGTCGAGGTGCACGCCGTCCTGTTCGCGGATCCGGGCCTCGCGCCCGTCGCCGCCGACGGCGTCAGCGCCACCCATCGCGGCCCCGTGCCACCCTCCCCCGCGCTCGAGCCGGACATCCGCCTGGCCGCGCTCGAGCCCGGGCCGGCACCGCACCGCATCGTGGCGCGCGTGCGCGCCGACGGCGACGATCTCGTCGTGCTCGCGTGGGACTGACGCCACTCGGCTAGCGTTCTCTCCAATCGTCCCGGAGGAATCGCCGTGTCCCGTCTGTCGCCCCGTCTCATCGCCCTGCTCGTCCTGGTCGCCGTTGTCGGTGCGATCGGCGGCGGCGTCGCCACGGCGGCGGTCGTGCGCGCGACGAGCGTGGAGCGGGACGTGCTGTCGCGCTTCGTCAACCCGCGTGGTGCCGACGGCCGCACGATGTACCTGCAGCGCGTCGTGGTGCCGGCGGGCATGAAGCTGCCGCTGCACTTCCACGATGGCTCGCAGATCGCGGGCATCACCAGCGGCACGCTCCGCTACACCGTCGTCAAGGGCGGCAAGGTCAAGGTCGTGGACATGGACTCCACGGGCCAGGTGCCCACGGTCGTGCACACGATCCTGCCCGGCGAGACGTACGACGTGAAGGCGGGCATGGGCGTCGTCGAGCCGTCCGGCATGCAGCACCGGGTCGAGGCGCTGCCGGGCGAGGACGTCGTGATCTACGTGTCGTCGCTGCTCGAGAACGGCAAGCCCCTGTCCGTCAAGGTCGAGCTCGTTCCGTGACCGACGAGCGACCGCGCTTCTGCCCGTTCTGCGGCGAGCCGATCGGCTCGTTCTTCGGGCATCAGGGTGCCCACGGCGAGTGCTGGTGCGAGCGCTGCCAGGAGTGGTTCCGCGCCGAGCGCGTCGACGACGACGCGGTCGCCGCCGCCCCGGGGACGGATGCGGAAGAATAGGAATGCGCCCGCTCAGCGGGCCGTTTGATTGTTGGACGACGAATTCACGGCAAAGGGACGGACCATGGCAGACGACGGCATCCACGAGATCGCGATCATCGGCGGCGGGCCGGCCGGGTACACGGCCGCGCTGTACGCCGCGCGCGGCGATCTCCATCCCGTCGTCCTCGAGGGCTATGCCGCCGGTGGCCAGCTGATGATCACGTCGGAGGTCGACAACTTCCCGGGCTTCAAGGACGGCATCATGGGCCCCGAGCTGATGCTGCAGATGCGCGCGCAGGCCGAGCGCTTCGGCGCCGACATCCGCACCGAGGACGTCACCGCCGTCCGCTTCTCGGACGACCCGATCGCCACGCCGCACGAGCTCGACACCCACGCCGGGACGATCCGCGCCCGCGCGGTGGTCGTGGCGACGGGCGCGACCGCCCGCCAGATCGGCCTCGAGTCCGAGACGCGGCTGCAGGGCCGCGGCGTCTCGTACTGCGCGGTCTGCGACGGCGCGTTCTTCCGCGAGCACGAGATCGTCGTGGTCGGCGGCGGCGACTCCGCGATGGAGGAGGCCAGCTTCCTCACGAAGTTCGCCTCCAAGGTGACGATCGTGCACCGCCGCGAGGAGCTGCGCGCGTCCAAGGTGATGATCGACCGTGCCCGCGCCAACCCGAAGATCGCGTGGGAGCTCGGGTACGTCGTCGAGGAGTGCCTCGGCGAGGAGGCCCTGACCGCCGTGCGCATCCGCGAGACCAACGGCACCGCCACGAAGGAGATCCCCTGCACGGGCCTCTTCGTCGCGATCGGCCACGATCCGACGACGGCGCTGTTCCAGGGCGTGCTCGACATGGACGAGAACGGCTACCTGCTGCAGGAGCCCGGCTCGACGGCGACGAAGGTGCCGGGCGTGTTCGCCGCCGGCGACGTCGCCGACCACGTCTACCGCCAGGCGATCACGGCCGCTGGCAACGGCTGCCAGGCGGCACTCGACGCCGAGCGCTGGCTCGCCGACGTCGAGGCGTAGCCCGTGCCGTACTTCATCTGCCCCAACTGCCAGGCGCGCTCGTTCGACGAGGACGGCCGCGAGGGCCTCTCGCATCAGTCCATCGGCTGCGAGAAGTGCGGCTTCGGCTTCCTCTTCCAGCTGCTCGAGGACTACTTCCCCCGCTCGGGCGCGGGCTTCGTGGCGTGCGACGCCGAGACGCGGATCCTGGCCTCCGGCCACGGCGTGTTCGAGGTGACCGGCCGGCTCGAGGAGCAGCTGATCGGCCAGGAGGCCGTCGTCGGCCTGCACCTCACGTTCGCCGACGGGGAGGATCCGATCTCCACCACGCTCGAGTGGGGCGTGCGCCAGCTCGACAAGCCGGCGGTGATCACGCACGCGGCGGGGATCGAGAAGCAGGTGATCGTCGATTGCTTCCCCGCCTACGACGACGATGGCGGCCTGCTGATCGCCCTCTCGCCGCCGGCCTGACGCGCGGCGGCACGCTGCCGCTCGACGATGGCCTGCAGACGGTGGATGGCGGCGAGGTCGCGCGTGCGCTCCTCCACCCCGCGCCCGATCGCAGCCGCGACGGGCGGCGGGATCAGCAGCCCGAGCCCCTCGAGGCGTGCCGCATCGGCGGCCGTCAGGTCGCCGCGGGCCTCCTGCTCGAGCTCCCACCACGCCTCGCGGAGCCGGGCGTCGGCGAGGTCATCGGCGGTGCGCTCCGCGTGCCGGGCGAGCCGCTCGGCGTAGAGCTCGATGTCGAGGCGATCCATGCCCCGACCATGCCACGGCGTCAGCCGCGGGAGGCGCGCGCGGGACGCGCGGAGCGTCGCCGCTCCTGCGCGCCGGTGGGACAGAGATCGATCAGGATGCACGCATCGCAGTGCGCCTTGCGCGAGGTGCAGACCGCGCGTCCATGGGCGATCAACAGGTGCGTCCAGTCGGTCCACATGCGGCGCGGCACGATCGCCATCAGCTCGCGCTCGGCCTTGACCGGCTCGACCGTGTCGGTGAGGCCCAGCCGCAGGCTCAGCCGCGAGGCGTGCGTATCGACGGCGATGCCCTCCGCGATGCCGTAGGCGTTGCCCAGCACGACGTTGGCGGTCTTGCGCCCGGCGCCGGGCACCTCCTTGAGCTCCTTCATCGTGCGCGGCACCTCGCCGCCGTGCTCGTGGAGTATGCAGCGCGCCGCGCCGATCAGCGACTTGGCCTTGTTGCGGAAGAAGCCCGTCGAGCGGATCGCCTCCTCCACCTCCGCCTGCGTCGCGCCGGCGAAGGCCTCGGGCGTCGGGAACCGCTCGAACAGGGGCGGCGTGACCAGGTTGACGCGATCATCGGTGCACTGCGCGGACAGGATCGTGGCGACGAGCAGCTCCCACGGCGAGCGGAACGTGAGCGAGCACTTGGCGTCGGGATACTCGGCGCGGAGCCGTCGGAAGATGACGCGGGCGCGGGCGTCGGGCGCGCTCGTGCGGGTGACCCTAGGCATCGCGATCCCGCAGCGCGGGGCCCGCGCAGAGCACGTTGAGCGCCGGGCAGTCGCCGCAGCCGTACGGTGGCGGCGTCGGACGCCACGGCCCGCGCACGGCGCGCTCCGCCAGCCCCTCGAGCTCGTCGCGCAGCCGCGCGCGATCGGCCTGGGTGAACACCCGTGTGGCCATCGCGGTGGCGGCCTCGTCGTCGCCGAGCCACTGGTACCCCACCTCGACCTCCGCATGCCCCGCTTCGAGGCCCGCCAGCGCGTACATCGACTCCTGGATCAGGTAGCCGTCGTCGCGGCGCTGCTCGGGCGTCTTGCCCTTGAGACGCGCGACCTTGACGTCGCCGATCACGAGGCGCTCGCCCGCGACGGCGCTGAGGTCGAAGAAGCCGGTCGCCGTGGCGGAGCCGAGGCGGAGCAGGAACGGCTGCTCGTGGCGCACATCCGCGAGCTCGGCGAAGCGGGCGCGCAGCGGCGACACGAGCCAGCGCCCGAGGCCATCGCGGGCCTCCTGCTGCTCGGCAAGCGTGGCGCTCGGCTCGGCCTCGACCAGCAGGAGCCCGGCGTCGATCTCCTCGCCGATCTCGATCGCGGCGTGCACCGCCTTGCCCACCGCGGCGCTGCCACCGGCCTGCTCGGCGGGCAGCCCCAGCAGGCGCTGGGCGTGGAAGCGGTACGCGCAGGCCTCGAACTGCTCGAGCGCGGAGTACGAGAGCATGGGCGCCTCCCAGCCCTCACCACCGGCGAGCGGTGCCAGCGGCGCGAGCCCATGGTCCGACGTCGGCTCGGCGGCGCCGACGGCCTCGATGTCGAAGGTCAGCTGGGCGTCGCCGTCGTCGAGCACGTACTCCCGCACCGCGCCGTCCATCGACGCGGGCAGCACCGGGGCGACCGACACGTCGGACACGTGCACGCCGATGCGGGCGCCGTCGACCTCCAGCACGCGCTCGCCGAGCGCGCAGTCGTCGGCGAGCAGCCCGCCCAGCCAGGCCAGCGCCGTGCCGCTCGTGAGCTTGTCCCCGCGGGCGCCCGACAGGATCAGATGATTCTCGGCGCGCGTGCAGGCGACGTAGGCGACGCGATGATCCTCCAGCTCGCGCGCCTCGTTGGCCGCGGCGATCGCGGTCTCGAGCGCGCGCGTCGGGCAGCGGTTGCCTGTCGCCGCCGGCACCACCGCAGCCGGTGCGCCGACGGCAGGGACGAGTGCCGCGGGCGAGGCGCTCGGTGCCCTCCAGGCCAGATCGGGCACGACCACGACGGGGAACTCGAGGCCCTTCGCCTGGTGCACCGTCATCAGGCGCACGGCGTCATCCGTCTCGGACGAGATGACGCCCTCGATCTTCAGCTCGCCGTCCAGCCGCCCGGACTCGACGGCGGTGACGAACCCGGCGAGATCCGCGCCGCGGGCGCTCTCGTAGGCCTGGGCGACACGGCGCAGCTTCTCGATGTTGGCCATGCGCGCCGCCCCGTCCTCCTCGACGAGCATCGCGAGGTCGTATCGCGTCTCCGCCACGATCGCCGCCACGAGGTCGGCGAGCCCGAGGCGACCGGCCAGCGGCCGCAGACGCGCGATCGCATCGCGCAGCGTGACCGCGCGGGCGAGATCGTCGTCGCGCAGGCCGACGCCGCCGAGATCGTCGAGCGCGATCGCGAACTCCCACTCCACCGCCTGGCGCATAAGCGCCAGACCGTCATTCGAGACGCCCGCCATCGGCGAGGCGAGGCACGTCAGCAGCGCGTGATCGTCGAAGCGGTTCCAGAGGACGCGCAGCATCGCGAGGATGTCGGCGACGGGCTGGCGCTCGAGGAAGCCGCGCCCCGTCGAGGAGACGGTCGGCAGGCCCTCGGCCCGCAGCGCACGTTCGAAGAGCTCGGCGTTGGACCCCGCACGGAAGACGAGCGCGATATCCCGATAGCGGTAGCCGCCGTCGACGAGCTCCCGCAGGCGCCGCGCCACGAGGCTCGCCTCGACGGCACGACCGCCATCGGTCTTCTCCCCCACGCCCACGAGCAGCTCGACGGCCGGATCGGCGATGCCGTCGGCCGTGCGCACCGGGATCAGCGGATGGTGGGCGAAGCGATCCTCGCGGGCGAAGATGGCGTTGATGGCATCGAGCACCGGCGAGACGGAACGGCGGTTCTCATGCAGCTCGACGACGGTGATCGACTCCTCGCGGCCCGCGCGCTCGCGCTCGCCGCGGAACACCTCGACCTCCGCCCCGCGGAAGCCGTAGATCGCCTGCTGCTCGTCGCCGACGGCGAGGAGCGGCGTGGCGGGCCCGCGCAGCATCCGCAGGATCGATTCCTGCAGGCTGTCGGTGTCCTGGAACTCGTCGATCAGCACCTCGCGGAAGCGCTCCTGGAGCGTCGCGCGGACGTCGGGGTGCTCCTCGAGGAGCACCCGCACCTTCAGCTGCAGATCCTCGTTGTCGACGGCACCGGCCTCGCGCTTGGCGCGGTCGTACTCCTCGGCGTACCGGTCGAGCAGCGCCTGCAGCGGCACGGCGACCTCGGCCGCCAGCAGATCGCGGGCCGCGAGCTCGGTCGCGCCGATCAGCTCCTTGTACTCGGCGCTGCCGCGCTTGAACTCCTTGAGATCGGCGAGATCGAATGGCTCCCCCGTTCCTGCCAGCAGCGCGAGGAGCTCGATGGCCGTCTGCCGCTGCTTGACGACGGTCGAGCCCTCGCCGTCGGCCGCAGCCAGCGCGGTGGCCTGCGCGCGCAGCTCGACGACGAGCGCCGCGAGATCGTCGGCCGAGCCGCTGCCCGTCGGCGCCAGCGGCGACCGTCCGCGCAGGCGCGCCCCGACCAGCAGCGTCGTACAGATCTCGCGCAGGCGCTCCGGCCCGTAGGCGGAGACCAGTCGCAGGCCCTCATCGCCGAGCTCGTGGAGCGACGCGGCGAGCGCGCGATCGAAGGCGCCGTCGCGCAGCAGCACGGTCTCGACGTTGTCGGCGACGCGCAGGCCCGGTGGCACGTCGGCCTGGTCGGCGAACTCCACGAGGATGCGCTGGCACGTCGCGTGGATCGTGCCGATCCAGCCGCCCTCGACCAGCGGGATCAGATCGGCGCGCCCCTCGCCGCGCAGGCGGGCGCGGATGCGCTCGCGCAGCTCGCCGGCGGCACGGCGCGTGAAGGTGACGGCGAGCACCTGCGACGGCAGGTGGTTGCGCTCGGTGATCGAGCGCAGGTAGCGCTCCACCAGCACGGTGGTCTTGCCGGAACCGGCACCGGCATCGACGAAGACGCCGTGCGGCGCCTCGACGGCGGCCAGCTGCGGCGGCGAGAGCGGCGGACGCGTGGCGGGCTCGCTCATGGGCGCACCCGGCAGATGCCGCTGTAGTCGCAGTGCTTCGTGCAGAACTCGGGATCGGCGGGGTCGTGGCGCACGTCGCCGGCGCGCATGCGCTCGACGCGCACCGCCGCCTGAGCCCGCGCCGACTCGAGCACCTCCTCGAACGTCTCGTGATCGACGATGTCGGTGCCGGTCAGTCCGGGCGGCAGCACGTCACCCTCGGCGGCATCGACGATGCCGCGTGTCGCGCCCTTGCGGATCGAGACGAAGAGGCCGCCGACGGGCTCGCGTCCGAGGATCTCGCGCAGCGCGAGCAGGTACAGCGGCACCTGCAGCTCGCCCTTGTCACGGATCTCCGGTCCGGTCGGGATCGTGCTCGTCTTGTAGTCGACGATGATCGCCCGCGCCGTCATCATCGGGTCGGTGTCGATGCGGTCGATCTTGCCGGAGAGGCGCGCGACGCCGATGTCGATGCCGTCCTTCCGCCCCGCCTGCGCGGTGCGCATGCCGAACGACACCTCGAACTCGCTCGGCACGAGCGGCGCGTCGGCGAGCGCCGCGCGGCGAACGAGCCGTCCGATGTCGCGCCGCAGACCCCAGCGCATCAGATCGATCCGGAGGCGATCGCCCGCCGCGATGGGACGCAGCTTCACCATCTCCTCCTCGACGAGGCGATGCGCCTCGACGACCGCGCGATCGGCCTGGTCGGGCCCGATCGAGGTGACGTTGAGGAGCCCCGGGACCTCGCGGTAGAAGCGGTTGAGCACGCTGTGGGCGATCGTGCCGAGTCGCAGGCGGTCGTCCACCGGCTCGTCGATGCGCTTGGGGTTGAGACGGCGCTCGATGAACCAGATGTTGGAGCACTTGCCGAAGCGGTCGAGCTCGGTCACGCCGAACGGATCCTTCTCCGCCAGCTCGTCGAGCAGGCGCTGATCGGCGAGACGCGTCCCCTGCCGGCGCGCGGCGAGGGCCCGTCGGATCGCACCCGTCACGCCCGCTGCTCCGGCCAGGCGCAGCGCCTCGTCCGCGTCGGTCGCGGCCACCGCTGCGATGCTCCGGGCCCGCTCGCGCACCGTCGGCGCGTGCTCGACGGCGAAGACGACATCGGAGAAGCCGCGGCGCGCCTCGATCGGCGGCGCTCCCGCCGCGGCGACGAGGTCCTCCCAGATCGCGGTCGGCGCCAGCGGACGCCCCTCGTCGTCGCTCACACGGCGCAGCAGGACGAGGCGCTGCCGCGGACGGGTGATCGCCATGTAGGCGAGATGCCGCGCCACGTCGCTCTGCTCCGGCAGCTCGACGAGCGGGTCGCTGATCCCGGTGGCGCCGAGTGCCTGCTCCTCGAGGCCCACGACGATCGCGACATCGACGTCGATCGTGCGCGCGGCCCGGGGGTCGAGCAGGCGAATGGCGTCCTGCCGCGCCCGGCGCCCGCGGAACTGCAGGTGCGCGAGCTGCTCCCGCACCTCATCGCGCGTCGGCGCGGGCTCGACCGTGGCGAGGCGCTGGAGCTCGCTCAGCACGACCGTGGCCACCGCCACGTCGTCGCGCAGGGCGTTGGAGTCGTCTGCCGCACGCAGGCCGTGGGCGCGCTGGAGCATTCCGCGCACGGCGGCGATCACCTCCGCCACAGGTGTGGCGGCACCACGCGCACCGGCGGGTGGGGCGAGCGCGCGCATGATCGGCTCGCCGAGGCGCTGCACGCCCTCGTCGAGCGTCTCCTGGGAGCGGCGCATCGGCCGCTCGATGCGCTCCACGAGATGCGCGGGCGCCCCGCTCCACGGCGACCGCAGCCACGTCAGCCGCTCGGCGTCGGTTGGCGCGTCGGCCCAGGCGAGTGCCAGCAGCGCCAGCAGCGCACGCCCGAACGGGGTTCGCACCAGCAGGCGCTGCTCCGCGGCATCGACCTCGAGCCCCGCCTCGCGCAGCTGGCGCACCAGCCGGAGGCGATCGGCGGCGCCCCGCGGTGCGATCACGGCGATGCGGTGCCCCGGCACGCCCGCGCGCAGCGCGGTGGCGACCTCCGCCACGACGAGCTCGGCCTCGCCGCGCTCGCCCTCCGCCTCCAGCAGCGCGACGCCGCCCGTGGCAGACGCCGGGCAGCGCGCGTCGGGGGCGGGCTCGCCGAAACGCCGCTCAATGGCGACCAGGTCGGGATGGCGCTCGAACGCCCCGACCGGCAGCTCGACCAGTCCCGCCGACCCGGCGAGCTCGGCGAGGCGGCCGACGACGGGCGTGAGGACCTGGAACGGCGCCCGGCCGGCCTCGTACGAGAGGCTCAGCACGACGTCGGCGCGCTGCGCGATCAGACGCAGCAGCTCCTCCTGCGCAAGGCTGAGATCGTCGAAGCCCTGCGCGAACAGCGCCTCGCCGGCGGGCCAGGCCGCGACATCGGTGCGGAGCGCCTCGATCACGGCGATGCGCATGCGGCCGCGATCGATCACCTGCTCCTCGTCGAGCGCGCGCCACCAGCGCTCGTACTGGTCCGCCAGCACGGCATCGCCGGCCGCGCGAACCGCCGCCGGATCGAGCAGCGCCGAGCCGAGGCGCTGGAGCCGCGTGCCAATCGACTCGGGCGCCTCCGGCAGCACCCGGCGCAGCAGGATCTGCCGGGCCCCGCCGCGCAGGACGGGTCGGCGATCGCCGGTCAGGCGGAGGATGCGCTCGAACAGCTCGTCGAAGTCCACGGCGTCGGCGCCGATGATCGCGGGCGCGCGCTCGAGGAGCTCGCGCTGCGTCTGGCGCTTGACGTCGCTGCTCGGGACGACCAGCGCAGCGGCACGTCCGGCCGCGAGCTCCGCGAGATAGCGCGCGTAGAGCTCGCTGATCTTGCCGGCGTGCGCCGGTCCGAGGATGAGTGCGAGGGCCACGGGGTTACGTCGCGCCCCGGCGAGCGATCCTTACAGGTGCTCGGGCGGGAACGCGGCGACGCGCTCCTCGACCAGCTTCTCGACGGCGTCGGAGCCCTCGGAGTAGGCGTAGTTGATCTTCACGAAGCCCTCCCACTTCACCGGGACGGCGTCCTCGGGGAAGATCGCCTCGACCGGGCACTCGGGCTCGCAGGCGCCGCAGTCGATGCACTCCTCGCTATCGATCACCAGCATGCGCCCCGACTCGTGGATGCAATCGACGGGACAGACGTCCACACAGGACTTGTCCTTCGTGTCGATACAGGGCTCGGTGATGATGTACGTCACGGGTGGTTCCTCCGCTCGAGATTGTGCCGCACCAGCATACCGGAGCGCGGTGCGCCTGAACGCCGGCGACGGCTGGCTCCGTCAGATGATTCGCGAGGTCGGGTGGCACACGAGGCGGACGATGCCCCGACGTGTGCAGACGATCACCGTCCCCGTGGCCGCACCGAGCTGCCGCAAGCCCGCTCACCCCGCGCCATCGGCCGCGGGACCGACGGTGTAGCGTTGCGGAAACCCCAACGAACGAGGAGGATCCGTGGACGAGTCCACTCCACCCGCCGCGCGCTCGCGTCGCGGGTTCCTCACCCGAGCAGCCGGCGTCGTGATCGGTGCCGGCGTGCTCGGACAGGCGACCGTCGCCTCGGCCGCCGCAGAGTCGGCCCCGCGATCGTCGACGACGGTGCATCCGGCGCCGCACGCGCCACTGCCGGCGCATCCGCATCACAATCGACGCCGCTTCGAGGACGCGCCAGGCGGGCGCGTGACCGTCGAGCTCCCCGAGGGATCGGTGGCGCTGACCATCGACTCGATCGAGGCGCTCGACGTGGCGGCCGAAGCCAAGGCCGGTTCGCCGCTGTGGCGCGACGCATTCCGGGTCAACCTGTCCGGGCCGAAGGGCACCGACCTCCCGCAGGGCACGCATCGCGCGCGCATCGGCGGCCGGGCGTTCAACCTGTTCATCGTGCCGATTCTCAGCACGGGCGGCCAGCGCCACTTCGAGGCGATCATCCACCGCGCGTACCACAGGAGCGCTCATGGCTAGCACCGAGGACTATCTGGGCTCGATCTCCCCGATGGCCATCCCGTTCACCATCCGGAACTACGCCGCATGCGACGGCTCGGTCGTGCCCATCTCGCAGAACACCGCGCTGTTCGCGCTGCTCGGGACGTGGTTCGGCGGCAACGGCGCGTCGAACTACGCCCTGCCCGATCTGCGCAGCCGCGTCCCGATCGGCCAGGGCCAGGGCCCGGGCCTGTCGCAGTACGAGCTCGGCGAGGTGATGGGCACCGAGACCGTGACGCTGCTCACGCAGAACCTCCCGCCGCACGTGCACCCGGTCTCGCTCGGCGGCACCGGGACGGGCAATGTGGCGAACGAGAGCGCAGGAGTCGGCACGCCCGGCACGGGCGGCGCCGCGGAGACGCTGCCCACGGGCAGTGGCCTGCCGTTCACGAACCTCCAGCCGGCTCTGGCGGTGAACTACCAGATCGCCTTCTGGGGCATCTTCCCGACTCGCCCCTAGATATCGTCGAGCTCGCGCAGCGCCGCGTCGACCCGCGCATCCAGCGCCGGGTCGGCCGGCGCGGCGTCGGCTCCCCCGCCTGCGGCGGCTGACGCCGGCCGCTGCCGCCGCCACAGCAGCGTCAGCGCCACGACGACGGCAACGCCGCCGATCACCAGCGCCGCCGGCACGACCCACACCACGAGCCCGGAGCCGGACGCCGGGGGTGCGGCGAGCACCGCCGGGCCGAAGTCGCGCACGAGCGCATCCTTGACCTGCTGCTTCGTCCAGCCCGCCTCGCGCTTGCGCTGCACGAACGAGCGGATCTGCTCGGCCGCTGGCGCGTGCGACAGGTCGAGGCGCGACTGGCACGTCGGGCACATCAGCTCCGTCTCGATCTCGCTCATCGAGAACTGCGGCTGGGCGGCCAGGGCGGTGCTCGGGACGAGCACGAGCAGCAGCGCGAGGACGATGGCGCAGCGACGGATCATGCGCCGCTCGCCTTCGCGATCGCCTCGCGCAGCGTCTTGGCCGTGACCGCGCCCGGGAACCACGCCACCGCACGGCCCTGCGCATCGAGCACGAACGTCTCCGGGAACGCGCCGACGCCGTACGCCCGCCCGATGGCGCCACCGGCGTCATGCACCAGCGGGTACGTCAGCCCGTACGTCTTCGCGAACGCGCGCGCATCGTCACTGAGGTCCTGCGTGTCGATACCCACCATCGCGATGCCCTGCGGCTGCGCCTCCGTCTGCCAGAAGTCCTCGAGGATCGGCGCCTCGTCCTTGCACGGATCGCACCACGAGGCCCAGAAGTTGAGCACGACGACCTGCCCGCGCAGCGCCGCCAGCGACGTCGTCCCCGACCCGTCGAGATTCGGCAGGTCGAAGTCCGGCGCCTGCGGCAGCGCGCCTGAGGCGACCTCGGACGGGAACGCGCGTGAATCCGTCGAGCTCATCACGGCCCGGGCCAGCACGATGCCGAGCGCGAGCAGCACGACGGCGACTGCGATTGCAACGAGGCGCTTCACCACCCCGCAGTCTACGGCCGACCGCGGTGGCTAGTAGATGATGACGGGCGTGCCGACGTCGACGCGGTTGAAGAGCGCCTCGGCCTGGCTGATCAGCATGCGGATGCAGCCGTGCGAGGCGTAGCCGCCGATCGACCCCGAGTCCGGGGTGCCGTGGATGCCCACGTCCTCGCGGTCGAGCCCCATCCAGCGGGTGCCGAGCGGGTTACCGGGCCCCGGGGGCACCGGCTCCTCATCCTTGGCCCAGTCGGAGGCCGGCGGATACCACCAGGGGTTCTTCTGCATCGAGACGATCGTGAAGCGCCCCGACGGCGTGGGGAACGACGGCGCGCCCACGGCGACGCGGTACTTCCGCACGACCTTGGCCTTGCCCTTGACCGGCGCGTACAGGGAGAGCATGCGCGACGGCTTCGACACGACGATCACGTACCCGAGCTTCTCGAGGGTCGCCTCGGACTGGACGGGCACCAGCGGCACGACCTCCTGCTCGGCGCGCACCGAGAAGATCGCGGTGGCGCGCTTGACCTGCTCGACGATGACGGCGCGGTCGGGCGCGTTGCCCGTCTTGCCGAGCTTGAGCACGGGCTTGGTGCGCTTGAACAGCCACTTCGCCTCGCTGCCCTTCGTGCTGGCCATCCGGATCACCCGGTCGACGGCCGTCTGCAGCTTCGTCTCGTTGAAGTCGGTCGCGACCGGCGTGTTGCCCGCTGCGGTGCGGTTGACGGCCTCGTTGACAGCGGTCTGGATGTCGGCCGTGGCGGCGATCTGCGCGTTGGAGAGCTTGAAGACGCGCTCGCCGATGCGGATCACGATCGGGGTGTTGTAGACGTTCGTGACCGTGGCGAGGGCCGTGGTCGCGTCCTGTCCGGAGATGTCGACGCCCGCAACGGTGGATCCGGCCGGGGCGATGCCCGGCGTGGTGACCGGCGTCGTGGCGGTCGTGTCCTGCGCGAAGGCGGTGCCGCCCAGCGCGGAGAGCGCGACGAGGGCGAGGATGACGATGAGGGGGAATCGACGAAGGCGCATAGGGCTACGGTTTCCACTCTATCCGAGGTTTTCCTCGTGGTCGGCCGGTTGTGAGCGAGGTCGCTACCGTGTGGGCGTGAGCACCCCGCCCCTGCCGCCGGATCCCGTCGATCGCGAGCTGGAGATCGAGCTCCTGACCGAGCTCGCGCTGGCGCGCGCCGAGCGCGAGGGCGCTGCGGTGCGCGTGAAGGAGCGCCGTTGGGCACGCGTGCGCTTCCTGCTGATCGTGCTCGTGCTGTCCCTGATCGCCGGCACGTTCATCTACCTCACGCTGCGCGCGCTGCGCTCCGCCTTCGGCGCCTGACGGGGTCGAGCGCCCGGGCGGAGTACGCTGTCGGCCAATGGCCCGCGCTCCGTCCCTCAAGCCCCAGCTGAACCAGATCCGCACGTGGGTCGCCGAGGGCGTCACCGACATCTGGATCGCCCATCAGCTCGGCGTCACGCCGGCGCAGATCGCGGACTTCCGCCGCAAGCAGGGGCTGCTGCGCCCGGACGAGGCCCCCGCGCCTGCCAAGGCCCGTGCGCCGCGCGCCGCGGCCGCACCCCGCGCCGCCGCCGTGGTGGACCCGGGAGAAGAACGACATCTCGCCGGCCCCGAGGTTCTTGGCGACCTCGATCTCGGGGTTG
>CAZPQP010000018.1:0-1841 GCA_964588635.1 uncultured Bifidobacterium sp. | reverse complement strand
CACGATGACGCGGGCGCCGCGTGCCGCCAAGCCCGAACCCGCCGCCGACGCTGCGCCGGCGCAGGCCGAGGGCGAGGCCGATGACGCGGCGACCACGGGCGAGGACGGTGCGCCGAAGCGCCGCCGCCGTGGACGGCGTGGCGGCCGCGGTCGCAGCAAGGGCCGTGCGCAGACGATTCCCGCGACGATCGAGCACGGCGAGGACGGCATCGTGATCCGCATCGACGCCGCGATCCTCGCCGCCGACGCGTACCGCGAGCATTGGGCCGAGGCCGCTGCCGGCGGCGTCACCGTCACCGCCGACGGCATCACGCTGAGCGCGATCGCGCCGGCAGGTGCGGCCGAGCAGAGCGATGACGACGATGGCGACGCTGACGGCGATGCCGTCACGGCTGACGCCGACTAGGAGCTCCTGGTGTCAGTCGCGCGCGTCGCGCGCACTGCGCTGCAGGCGCTGGCACGCCAGATCGACGAGCAGCGGCGTCGAGCGCGGCGGCGACGCCGGACGCGCTGCGTCGAGCGCGACGTCCGGCGCCCAGCGATCGGCCTCGCGCCAGGCGGCGGCGAGCTCGGCGAGTGTGAAGTGCTGACCGACGCGCCGCACGAGCTCGCCGTGGACCGCCGCATAGGCGCGCTCGAAGCCGGCGAGCCCGCGCGTGTCGAGGCCGGCACGCACGCGACGCGCCGTCGCGGGCGCCTCCCCCCACGCCTGCACGGCCACCTCGGTCAGCGGGTCGAGCGTCATGCGCCCTCCATGCAGCACGTCGTCGGGATACCGCCGGCGGCGGCCAGCAGCTCCTCGCCGATCGCGTAGGGCGGAGCGGCCAGCGCGAAGGCGACGTGCGCATGCAGGCACTTGACCGCCCGCCCGTTGCGGACGCCGCCGATGCCGAGCCGGTACTCGGGTCGCAGCGCGCGGTGCCGCTCCATCGCCTCGTCGAAGTCCGCGGCGAGCTCCTCGTCGGCGGCGATCCGCTCCTCCAGCGCCCGCACGCCGCCGGCCGACTCGAGCACGGCGACGCCGTGGATCAGCCCGGGGCAGCAGAGCCAGTACGCGGTCGGGAACGGCTCGCCAGCCGGCGTCGTCGGCGGCTGCTCCACCACCACGGGCCGTCCCGCGCTGCAGCGGCACACGATGCGGGCCGGCGGATACGGGGTCCGGCCCAGCTGCTCCTCGAGATGGATGAGATCCGCGGGGTCGATCACGCCGACAGGGTACGCGGAAGGAGTCGCGGTGCGCACGGCGAAGCGGGCGGCGTGCGCAAGCTCCTCGTGATCGGCGTGGTCGTGATCCTCGCGATCCTGTTCGTGCAGCCGATCCGCGCGTACCGCACCGCCCAGGCCGAGCTGACGAGCGCGCGCACGCAGCTCGCCGAGGCACGCATGGCGAAGGAGCGGGCGATCAAGGCGCGCGACGCCCTGGGCACGCGCGAGATGCTGGTGCGCGAGGCACGCCGCCGCGGGTACATCTTCCCCGGCGAGACGCCGTTCTCGGTCGGCAACCGCTAGCCGTGGCCGAGCCGAAGGGGTACTGGATCGGGCGCATCGACGTCCACGATCCCGAGACCTACGCGGGCTACGTCGCCGCCGCCACGCCCGCCTACGTGCGCCACGGCGCGCGCTTCCTGGTCCGCGGCGGCACGTTCGACGCCGTGGAGGGCCCGGCACGCTCGCGCAACGTCGTGATCGAGTTCCCCACCTACCAGGCCGCGCTCGACTGCTACCAGTCGCCCGAGTACACCGCGGCCCGCGCCATTCGCGCATCGTGCAGCGACGGCGAGCTGATCGTCATCGCCGGGCACGATGGTCCGCAGCCGGGCGACTGACGCTCAGCGCACGCG
>CAZPQP010000017.1:0-19177 GCA_964588635.1 uncultured Bifidobacterium sp. | reverse complement strand
GTCGATCGGGGGAAGCGTCATCGGAATGCCTCGAGGTCGGCGATGGAGAGGGCCAGAGCCCGAGCGTAGCGCGCGGAACCGGCCGGGTCGGACTGCTCAAGCGCGATGCGCCGCATGGCGCAGTACGCGCCGAAGCGGTACGTCAGCGCCGGCTCGAGCGCGGTGAGGCGCGCGAGCATCTGCGTATCGTCGTACGCGTCGAGGAACTCGCCACGCTCGGCGGCGGTCAGCGGCTCGTGACCGTAGAGCACCTGGAAGGCCGGCGACAGGAACGTGAAGAGATCCTCGGCGGCGTCGCCGAGCGCCGGGCACTGCCAGTCGATCAGGCGGATACCCCGCGGACCGACGATGAAGTTGCCGGTGCCCGCGTCGGTGTGCAGCAGCGAGCGGCGCGGCGACGGCTGCACCCGCGCAGCCGGGCGCTCGCGGCGCAGCCGGGCTGCGTCGTGCGAGTCGGCCTGCTCGAGCAGGCGCTCGCCCTGCTCGACGATCCCGACCGAGCCCGTCGGCACCTCGCGGAATCCCTCGGCGGGGACCGCGTGCTGGCGGCGGAAGAGCTCGGCGACCTGCGCGGTGCCCGTCGTCCACTCGTTTCCCGCGACCCACTCGTAGACGAGGATCGCGGGCTGCTCGCCCACGCGTGGGTGGTACTCGACGAACTCGGGCGCGATGCCGCGGCCCCGCAGGAGCAGCAGCGCGCGCGCCTCCTCATCGGGCAGGAGCGGGAACAGATGCCAGCCCGGGTGCTCCGCGAAGATCTTCGCCACCCAGTCGATGCCATCGCCCTGCACGTGCACGACGTCGTTCCAGTAGCCGCCCTTGAGTGGCGTCACCTCGACGTCCTGGCTGGGCGCGATCACATCGCGGGCACGGAGGAGGGAGAGCGCGTCGATGCGGCCATTGTGACGGGTCGGGCTTGCGATACTTCGCGCATGGCCATCACGACCGAGTCCCTCGCTCGCTCGGCAATCGACCAGCGCTATCGGCAGGTGTCGGGCTGGCTCGACGGCGTGCCCGAGCCTCTGGACCCCCGTCCCCCGCTTCCCGGCGACGCGCAGTTCGATATCGCCATCGCCGGCGGTGGCCTGACCGGCCTGTGGACCGCGTACTGCCTGGCCAAGGGCGACCCGCGCCTGCGCATCGTCATCTGCGAGCGCGACATCGTCGGGTACGGCGCGTCGGGCCGCAACGGCGGCTTCCAGTCGGCGGGCATGGCCGGCGAGATGCGGGTGTTCAAGCAGTACGGCGGGATGGATGCCGTGCGCCGCGCCGAGCGCGCGTTCATGGACGGGATCGACTGGGTCGGTGGCGTGGTCGCCGACGAGGGCATCGACTGCGGCTGGCACAAGGGCGGCGCGCTGCGCATCGCCACCTCCCCCACCCAGGCCGCGCGTGTCGAGGCCGGCGTGGCGGGGCGGCGCGAGCGGGGCTTCACCGACGCCGACGTATGGGAGATCTCGCTCGAGGAGCTGCAGCAGCGGGTGCGGTTCCACGGCGCCGTCTCGGCCACGTACACCCCGCACTGCGCCCGCATCGACCCGGCGCGCCTCACGCGCGGGCTGGCCCGGGTCTGCGAGCAGCTCGGCGTCACCATCCACGAGCAGACGCCCGTCACTGCGATCGAGCGCGGCCGTCTCGTCTGCCAGCAGGGCACCGTGCAGGCCGACGTCGTCGTGCGCGCGACGGAGGCCTTCACCCGCGACCTGCCCGGCGGCAAGCGCCGCTACATGCGCATCTACTCCCACATGCTCCAGACCGAGGTGCTGCCCGACCACGTGTGGGACGAGCTCGGCTGGGACAACTGCGAGCCGATCGCCGATCAGCGGTACCACTTCTTCTACGCGCAGCGCACGATGGACAACCGCATCGCCCTCGGCGGTCGCGGCACGTCGTACTACTTCGGCGATCGCATCGAGGACGCCAACGATCACAACGAGGCGATCTTCGCCCGTATCGACGAAGCCCTGCGGTTCCACTTCCCCGCCGCGCGGGACGCCGCGATCGAGCACCGCTGGGGCGGGTCGTTCGCCGCGCCGCGCGACTGGAGCATGCAGGTCGACTACAACCGCGCCACCGGCATGGCGATGGCGGGCGGCTTCGCCGGCCACGGCCTGACAGGCACCAGCATCGCCGGCCGCACGCTCGCCGATCTGATCCTCGAGCGCGAGTCGGACCTCCTGACGCTGCCGTGGGTCGGGCACACCTGCCGCAAGTGGGAGCCGGAACCGCTGCGCGCGATCGCCGCGAAGTCGATCTCCGCGATCCTCCTGTCGGCCGACGAGGCCGAGGAGCGGAGCGGCCAGCCCGCCAAGCGGGTCCGGCTCGTGAAGCGCTTCATGCCCGGCCGCTGAGCCGCCCGCGCGCCGTTGGTTAACAGAGGGGTCTGGCCCCTCTGTTAACTCCAGCGGTTAACAGAGGGGCCAGACCCCTCTGTTAACCAACGGCGGCCTGCCCGATGCGCGGACTAGGCTGGATGTATGGCGCTCACCTACCGCACCGTCTCCACCCCGCTCGGCGACATCACCGCGGTGGCTGATCAGCATGGACTCACGCAGGTGATCCTCGCCGGCGATGACGGCAGCGTGCTCGCCGAGGCCACCGAGGGTGGGCCGATCGCGGATACCGCCGCACAACAGCTGGCGGAGTACTTCGCCGGCGAGCGGATGGCCTTCGACCTGCCGCTCGCGCCGCAGGGCACCGAGTTCCAATTGACGGTGTGGAAGGCGCTCGGTGACGTGCCGTTCGGCACCACGGCGACCTACGGCGACATCGCTCGGGCGATCGGGCAGTTGACGGCGACGCGCGCGGTCGGGGCGGCCAACGGGCGCAACCCGATCCCGATCATCATCCCGTGCCACCGCGTGATCGGTGCGAGCGGCGAGCTGACGGGCTACTCGGGCGGCGGCGGCATCGAGACGAAGCGCCGGCTGCTCGACCACGAGAGCGGCACGCTCTCCTTCGCCATCTAGCGACGCAGCAGCGTGGCCACGGCGCGCAGGTGCGCGTCGTCGGTGCCGCAGCAGCCGCCGAGGATCGACAGGCCGTGCTCCTTGCCCGTCGTGATCAGCTCGGTCGCGAACGTCGCGGGCGACGAGGTGTCGATCTCGTCCCGCCCGTCGAGCTCCTCCGGCGACAACGCCGAGGCGTTGGCGAAGAGGCCGATCGCGCGATCGCCGATCGGTTCCGCGTCGAGCGCCTCACCGGCGATCGTCGGGTGCACGCAGTTGAGCGCGTAGCCGAGCGGCGGGCGGTGCGTGCCATTGTCGACCCGATCGACGAACTCGCGCAGCGGCGTCTCGTCGAGCAGCGTGCCGTCGGGGCGCACCACGACGCCGACGATGTACGGCAGCGTGGAGGCGGCGAGGGCGCGGCTGATGCCCAGCGCCTCCTCCGCGTTCGGCAGCGTGCCGGCGATCAGCACATCCACACCGGCGGTCTCGAGCTCCTCGACCTGCGCGCGCATCTCCGTCTGCGCCACCTCGGCGCTCGGCGCGACATCGCCGCCGTAGCCGTCACCGAGCGGGCCGACGAGGCCGCCGATGATGACCGTGCCGCCGCGCTCGGCCTCCGTGTGCCGCAGGTCGCGGAGCATCCGCGCGTTCTCGGCGTTGAGGTCGCGATCGCTGAAGCGCGAGCGGGCCACGCGCAGCGGATGCGCCCGCCAGGTGTCGGTCTGCAGCAGGACGGGCAGACCGGCCTCGAGGCCGATGTCGAGATAGCCGCGGTGGATCTCCCACAGCGCCGGCTGCCAGCGGCTGTCGGTGACGAGCGCGCCGATTCCGACCTCGGGATCGAACTCGATCCCGGGCGTGCGGCGCAGACGCTCGAAGATCGACGCCTCGCTCAGCACCGGCCCGGTGCGCAGAACCTCCTCGACGGTCGTCATCGCGCCAGTCTAGTTGGGGGTGACGGGCGCACGTACACTGCCGCCATGGCACTGAACGTCCTCGGCACGCCGCTCGAAGCCTGCTCGCTCGATCCGATGACGGGCTACTACCGCAACGGCTGCTGCGACACGGGCAGCGAGGACAAGGGCGTGCACATCGTCTGCGCGATCATGACCGAGGAGTTCCTCACGTTCTCGCGCGAGCGCGGCAACGACCTGACGATGCCGGTCGCGATGTTCGAGTTCCCCGGCCTCAAGCCCGGCGATCGCTGGTGCCTGTGCGCCGACCGCTGGCGCGAGGCCAAGGACGCCGGCTGCGCACCCGAGGTCGTGCTCGAGGCGACGCACGCGCGCATGCTCGAGTGGGCCTCGCTCGACGAGCTGCGCGGCGACGCCTAGCGCGCGAAGCGCTTGCCGTACTCGGCGACGGGCTTCGGCACCTTCACGCCCTTTGGCAGGTCGGGCGCGGGAATCGGTGTGCCCACCGCCTGCGTGATGGGAATCACGCCGGTCCACGTCGCAGCCCACTCCTCGGCGTCTTCGGGGTAGTTGCCGGGCGGGCCGCTGCGGATCTTCGCGCTGGCCTCGTCCAGCGGCAGCGCGAGGATGCTCGTGGCCTTCAGCTGCTGGCGCGTCGGCGGCTTCGTATCGGCCCAGCGGCCGGGGACGAGCTGATGGGTGAGCGCCTCGAGTGCCGCCAGCTTCTCCGCCGGGTCATCGACGAGCCGCGCCTCGCCGAGCACGACGACGGACCGGTAGTTGATCGACTGGTCGAAGACCGCGCGCGCCAGGACGACGCCGTCGACCAGGGTGACGGTGACGCAGCACTGAGCGCCCTCCGCGAGGCGGCGCATCATGCGGCTCGCCGCCGAGCCGTGCAGGTAGAGCACGTCGCCGACGCGGGCGTGCAGCGACGGGATCACGTACGGCTGGCCGTCGACCTCGAAGCCGATGTGGCAGAGGATCGCCTCGTCGAGGATGGCGTCGATCGTTGGGCGGTCGTAATGGCCGCGTTTCGGCAGCCGCTTGACCTTGGTGCGCTTGGTGGCCATGGCCGGAGCCTAGCGATCGCGCAGCAGGAAGGCCGGCACGGTCGTACCCGCCGCGATGCCCGGGCCGGGCGGCACGACGATATAGCCGTCGGCCTGCGCCAGCGAGTGCAGCGCCGCCGCCCGCCGGGAGAGCGGCGTGGCGTGCAGCTGGTGCTCCGCGCCTGCGGAGAAGCGCACGGCGACCATGCACTCGGAGTCGTCGCGCCCGCCGGCGTCGCCGTCGAGCACCACCGCCACCGAGGAGCGCTCGGCCGGGCGGCCGACGAGATCGCACAGCAGCGGATGCGCGAACAGCTCGTAGGTGAAGGCCGCCGAGACGGGGTAGCCCGGCACGCCGATCACCGGCGTGGTGCCGACGACGGCGAGCAGGACCGGATGCCCCGGCCGCACGGCGACACCATCGACGGCGACGTCGCCGAGCTCGGCGAGGACGTCGCGCGAGTGGTCGCGGCGCCCGCGCGACGAGCCGGCCACGAGCAGGACGAGATCGTTCTGCAGGACGGCGCGCATGACCTCCTCGCCGAGGCGATGCGGGTCGTCGGGGATGCGGGGATGGATCGTCGGCACCGCGCCGTCGGCCGCGGCCTGCGCGGCGAGCATCGGGCAGTTGGAGTCGATCGTGTGGTGCGCCTCGAGTGGCTCGCCGGGGGAGCGCAGTTCGTCGCCGGTCGGGATCACGGCGACGCGCGGGCGGCGGCGCACCTCGACCGTCGTGTGACCGGAGGCGGCGAGCAGCCCGATGTCGAACGGCGACAGCGCGTGGCCAGCCTGCAGGAGCGTCTCCCCCACCGGCACGTCCTCGCCGGCCGGGCGCACATCGGCACCCGACTGCACCGCGACGGCAATCTGCGCGCCGGCGCCGTCGATCGCAACCTGCTCGCGGCGCACGACGGCATCGAAGCCGTCGGGGATCGGCGCGCCGGTGTCGACCGGCGCGAAGTCGCCGCCCGCGAGCAGCGTGGGTGCCTCCGCGGTGTCGGCAGCACGCACGGCGATCCCGTCCATCGCGGCGACGCGCACCGGGGGCACCGCGCGGGCCGCCGAGACGTCGGCGGCGAGGCCGCGCCCCGCGGCGTCGGCCACGCCGATGGCCTCAGCGGCGAGCGGCGCGAGCCACCCGGCCTCGGCCAACGCGTCGAGCCAGCGGGCGCGCGCCTGTTGCGGTGTCGGATCGGCGCTCACGACGTGCCGACGTCGATCCGCTCGGTGTGCGCGTAGACGTTGCAGCGGTCGTCGCGCAGGAAGCCGACGAGCGTCACGCCGAGGCGCTTGGCGGCATCGACGGCGATGCTCGACGGCGCGCCGACGGCCGCGAGGATCGGGATCCCGGCGACCGCGGCCTTCTGCACGAGCTCGAACCCCGCGCGGCCGGAGACGAGGGCGACGTAGCCGTTGAGCGGCGTCTCACCCTGCATCAGGCGGGCGCCGATGGCCTTGTCCATCGCGTTGTGGCGGCCGATGTCCTCGCGCAGCTCGACCAGCTTGCCCTCCGGCGTGAACAGCCCGGTGGCGTGGATGCCGCCGGTGCGGTCGAACTGGCGCTGCTTGGCGCGCAGCGTCTCGGGCAGGTCGAGCAGCGTCTCGAACGCGATGACCGGCCCCTCGGGGATCACGCGGCAGGCGACCTCGATCATGTCGATCGACGCCTTGCCGCACACGCCACAGCTCGACGACGCGAACATGTTGCGCTGCAGGCTGGCGCCGTCGAACGGCGTGCGCAGCCGCACGCTCAGCACGTTGTACTGCTGCGACGCGTCCTCGACGTCCTCGCAGTAGCGGATGTCGGCGATCTCGTGGTTGTCCGCGATCAGGCCCTCGGTCAGGAGGAAGCCGGCCGCCAGCTCGAAGTCGGCGCCCGGCGTGCGCATCGTCACCGCGACCTGCGTGAAGGCCTCCCCCGGTCCGCCCACGCGGATCTCGAGCGGCTCCTCGCCGGCCACGCGATCGCGCTTCTCGACCGGACGCTCTCCCCGGGCGAGCCGCAGCACGCCCACCTCGGCGGTGGGCCCGGCGAGCGGTGGTCGCTCGGCGGTGCCCATCGCGCTACTTCTCGACCCCGTCGCGCGCCTGGGCGTGCTGGAAGCCGAAGCGACCCTTGATGCAGAGGTTGCCGTGCGTGATCGAGTGCTCCGGCGGGCTCGTGACCTTGACGATCGAGTTGTCCTGCACGTGCAGTTCGAGGTTGCAGCCGACGCCGCAGTAGGTGCAGATCGTCGTCGTGACCGTCTGCTCCTCCTCGCGCCACTCGCCCTCCTCGCGGAGGTCGTGCTCGCTCTTGAACATCAGGGCGCCCGTCGGGCAGACCTGGATGCAGTTGCCGCAGTAGACGCAGGCCGACTCGGGCAGCGGGACGACGAACTCGGTCGAGATGCGCGCATCGAAGCCACGCCCGGCGACGCTGATCGCGTACGTGTTCTGCCACTGCTCGCCGCACGCGTCGACGCACTTGTAACAGAGGATGCACTTCGAGTAATCGCGCATGTAGAGCTCGTTGTCGATCTTCTTGCCCTGGTAGACGGTGGCGGCCAGCTGGCCGTCGGTCTCGGCGCTGTGACCCGCGCGATGGTGGTCGCGATGCGTGTCAGGCGGGGCCTGCGGGCCGAACTTCTCGGGCCGGGCCTCGTACGCCTCGAGGTACTCGGGCGCGACCGACGTCGTGGACAGATCCACGCTGGAGGCGAGCAGCTCGAGCACCATGCGGCGGCTCGCGCGAACGCGCTCCGAGTTGGTGTGCACCTTCATGCCGGGCTCGGCCTTGCGCGAGCACGACGGCTGGAGGACGCGGGCGCCCTCGACCTCGACGACACAGACGCGGCAGGCGTTCTTCGGCTGCAGCGTCTCGCCGAAGCACAGCGTCGGCGTCTCGATGCCGACCTTCGTGATCGCGTCGAGCAGCGTCTGGCCCTCGAAGACCTTGACGGCCTGGCCGTCGACCTCGAGCTCGACCATCCGCTTGGGGGTCATCATCACGGGATCGCTCACCGGGCACCTCCCTTGAAGACGCCGAGCCTGTCGATGGCGGACTCCACGGCGCTGGACGCCGCCTGGCCGAGGCCGCAGATGGACGCGTCGCGCATGCAGCCGCCGATCTCGGCGATGAGCTCGAGCTCCTGCTCGACCGACTCGCGCGGCTTGCCGCTGGCGAGACGCGCGAGCGCCTCCTGCTGGCGGACGGTGCCGACGCGGCACGGCACGCACTGGCCGCACGACTCGTTGCGGAAGAACTGCGCGATGCGCTGCAGGATGCGGTGCATGTTGACCGAGTCGTCGAAGACCATCACGACGCCGGAGCCCAGCGTCGTCTTGGCCTCGCGCACGCTCTCGAACGAGAGCTCGATGTCGAGTTCGTCAGCACGGACGAAGCTGCCCGCGGCGCCGCCGAGCAGCACGGCCTGGAGCTCGCGCCCGTCGGGCACGCCCCCGGCCAGGTCGATCAGCTCGCGGAGCGTGCCGCCGAACGGCACCTCGTAGACGCCGGGGCGCGTGACGCAGCCGGATAGGCAGAACAGCTTCGTGCCCGTCGAGCCCTGCGTGCCCATCTCCGCGTAGCCGGGACCGGACTTCATGATCACGTCGAGCACGTTGATCAGCGTCTCGACGTTGTTGATGGCGGTCGGCTTCTGGAAGACGCCCTTCTCGACCGGGAACGGCGGCTTCGAGCGCGGCTCGCCGCGGAAGCCCTCGATCGAGTTGAAGATCGCGGTCTCCTCGCCGCAGATGTACGCGCCGGCGCCGCGACGGATCTCGAGGTCGAAGGTGAAGCCCTCGCCGAGGATGTCGTCGCCGAGCAGGCCGCGGTCGTACGCCTGGTCGATCGCGTTCTGGACGGCGCGCTCGGCCTCGGGGTACTCGCCGCGGAGGTAGACGAAGCCCGTCTCGATGCCCATCGCGTAGGCCGCGATCGTCATCGACTCGACGAGCGAGAACGGATCGCCCTCGAGGATCACACGATCCTTGAAGGTGCCCGGCTCGGACTCGTCGGCGTTGCAGATGAGGAACTTGGGACGGGCCGGCTGCTGGGCGACGGCCTCCCACTTGACGCCGGTCGGGAACGCGGCGCCGCCGCGGCCCATCAGGCGCGAGTCCTTGACCTCGCGGATCACGCCTGCCGGCCCGAGGGCGATGGCGCGGCGCAGGGCGTCGTAGCCGCCCTTGGCGCGGTAGTCGTCGAGGCTCCAGGGGTCCACCACGCCGACACGGCGCAGCAGGCGCAGGCCGGGGTCGCCGGCCTGCACGGGGACCGCGGGCTCGGTGCCCTCGACCTCCTCTTCGGCGAGCGATGCGAAGGCGGTGCCGCTCGAGGCGGGCGCGTAGGTGCGGGTGAACGGCTCGAGGCCGGCCTCCATCATCAGCACGGCCGGACCGCGGTCGCACTGCCCGAGGCAGGGCGAGCGGTGCCAGGTGGAGCGGCCGTCAGCGGAGACCGCGCCCTCGGGGCCGAAGCGCTCCTGGAGCGTGGCGATCAGATCGTCCGAGCCGAGGCACTTGCACGCGATGTCCTCGCACACGTGGAGGACGCGCGGCGGCGTGGGCTCGGTGGCGAGCATCATGTAGAACGTCGCGACGCCGTAGACCTCGGCCGGCGGGATCGTCAGCCGCTTCGCGATGTACGCGAGCGCGGGGGCGCTGATGTAGCCGATGCGATCCTGGACGGCCCACAGCACGGGCAGCAGCAGGTGGCGCTCCTCGCGGGACTCGTGGCCGCCTTCGGCGACGCGGGTGTCGGTGAGCGCGTCGCGCTCACCGCCGTCCCAGCCCGAGAGCGGCGGGCCGAGGAGCAGGTCCACGGCATCCTTCTCGGCCTCGGTGGGGGCGACGTCGAGGAGCTTGATGTCCATCTAGTCGCCCGCCACCAGTTCGCGGTCGGCCTGCGCGGTCATGGTCTGCTCGCCCTTGGCGAGCTTCTCGACCTTGATCGCGCACGCCTTGAACTCGGCGGTGCCGCTCTTCTCGTCGACCGCGTCGATCGTCAGCTGGTTGACGTCGACCTGGTCGGGGAAGTGGAACGTCATGAACCCGAGGCCCGGGCGCAGCCGGACGTCGGTGCGGACCGGCGACTCGACGGAGCCGCGGCGCGAGGAGACGCGGACGATCTCGCCGTCCTCGAGGTTCAGGCGCTCCATGTCCTCGGGGCACAGCTCGAGGAACTCGCCGGCGTGCAGGGGGCTCGTGAACTTCTCCGTCTGGATGCCCGTGTTGTACGACTCGAGCCGGCGACCCGTGGTGAGGCGGATCGGGAACTCGGCGTCGGTCGCCTCGAACGGCGGACGGTCGTGCACCGGCACGAACGGCGCCTTCATGCCCTGGACCGGGTCGGCCCAGAGGCGCTCGTGCAGACGCGGCGAGCCGAGGCTCTCCTCGTCGGGGCACGGCCACTGGATGCCGCCGAGCTCCTCGAGGCGCGCGTACGACATGCCCGTGTGCATCGGCGACAGCGAGCGCAGCTCGTTCCAGATGTCCTCGCTGGTCGGATAGTTCCACTCGAAGCCGAGGCGCTTGGCCAGCTCCGTGAGGATCCACTGGTCGTCCATCGCCTCGCCCGGCGGGTCGAGCGCCTTGCGCACGCGCTGGACGCGGCGCTCGGAGTTGGTGACGGTGCCGTCGGACTCGCACCAGGAGGCCGAGCCCGGCAGGATCACGTCGGCGAGCTCGGCCGTCTTCGTCGCGAAGATGTCCTGCACGACGAGGAAGTCGAGGCCGCCGAGCAGGGTGCGGATGCGGTTCGAGTCGGCGTCGGACTGGGCCGGGTTCTCGCCGATGATGTAGCAGTACTTGAGCTCCCCGGTCTCCATGCCGTGGAACATCTGCGTGAGGTGCCAGCCGTAGCGATCGCGGATCGGCACGCCGTAGGCCTTGGCGAACTTCTCGCGGGCCTC
Source organism: uncultured Bifidobacterium sp. (assembly GCA_964588635.1). Classification (GTDB taxonomy): domain Bacteria; phylum Actinomycetota; class Thermoleophilia; order Gaiellales; family F1-60-MAGs149; genus F1-60-MAGs149. The sequence continues at coordinate 8,363 of CAZPQP010000017.1, read as the reverse complement.
GTGGTTGTTCTCGATGTCCTGGAAGCCCGGCAGGCGGTTCGGGATCGCGCCCATGTCGCCGCCGCCCTGCACGTTGTTCTGGCCGCGCAGCGGGTTGAGGCCCGAGCCGTAGCGCCCGACGTGGCCGCAGACGAGCGCCAGCGAGATCAGGCTCAGCACGTTGTCGACGCCTGTGTGGTGCTCGGTGATGCCGAGCGTCCACGAGATCATCGCGCGGTCCGCCTTGGCGTAGGCGTGGGCGACCTCGCGGATCGCCTCGGCCGGGACGCCCGTCAGCTCCTCGGCGCGCTCGAGCGTGTACTCGGCGACATGCGCCTTGTAGTTCTCGAAGTTCTCCGTGGAGTGCTCGATGAACGCCATGTTGGCGAGACCCGCTTGGATGATCTCGTTCGCCATGGCGTTGGCGAGGGCGATGTCGGACCCGACGTTGTTGCCGAGCCAGATGTCGGCCCACTGGGCGGTCTCGGAGCGGCGCGGGTCGACGACGAAGAGGCGCGCGCCATTGTGAATGCCCTTGAGGACGTGATGGAAGAAGATCGGATGCGCGTTGCGCGCGTTCGAGCCCCACAGCAGGATGACGTCGGTGTCGTGATACTCCTCGTACGAGGAGGTTCCGCCACCCGCTCCAAAGACCGTCGCCAGACCGACGACGCTAGGAGCGTGTCAAGTTCTGTTACATGAGTCGACGTTGTTCGACCCCATCACCTGACGGGTGAACTTGCCGGCGAGGTAGTTCACCTCGTTGGAGGCCTTCGAGCACGAGAACATGCCGTAGCTCTTCGAGGTGTCGAGATCGCGCGCGGGCGCGAGGCCGGCGGCGGCGTAGTCGAGCGCCTCCTCCCAGCTGGCGGGTCGGAACTCGCCGTTCTCCTTGATCCACGGGTGCGTCAGGCGCCCCTTGGGAAGTTTCGTCGTCGTCATCGCAGCAGTCCTCCAGCGGATACGCGTGATTCGAAGCCATCATGACGGGCTGCGATTCCAGGCGAAACATGGAATTCCCACTCATTCGATAGGCAACGGCTATCATGGTGCCGTGCAACTGCGGCAGTTGGAATACGTCATAGCGCTGGCCCGCGAGCGGCACTTCGGCCGCGCTGCTGCTGCATGCCATGTGTCGCAACCATCCCTCAGCGGCGGGATTCGGGCCCTCGAGGCAGAATTGGGTGTGCCTATCGTGGTGCGCGGCCGCACGTACGGCGGCCTGACGCCCGAAGGCGAGCGCGTCGTGGCCTGGGCGCACCGCCTCCTGGCCGACGCCGACGGCCTGCGCGAGGACCTCGCCGCCATGCGCGGCGCCCTGACCGGCCGCCTGCGCCTCGGTGCCATCCCGACCGCGCTGCCGATCGCCAGCGCGCTGTCGGCGACCGTCGCCGCGCTCCACCCCGGCCTGTCGATCACCGTGCTCTCGCTCGCCAGCCGCGAGATCGAGCGGCAGCTGCTCGAGTTCGAGATCGACGCGGGCATCACCTACCTCGACAACGAGCCGCTGCATGGCGTCCGCGGCGTCCCGGTCGCCCAGGAGCGCTACGTCCTCTATGCGCACGCGGGCAGCCCCGAGGCCGCCCGCACGTCGCTGACCTGGCGCGAGGCGTCGGAACTGCCGCTGGTGCTGCTCACCCAGACCATGCAGAACCGCCGCATCATCGACGCCGCCTTCACGACCGCGGGTTCCTCCCCGGCACCGCGCATCGAGTCCGACGACATCGTGCCGCTGTGGGAGCACGTCGCAGACGGCCGCTGGTACACGATCGGCCCGTCCTCCTGGCTGGACGGCGGCGCGCTGCCCGACGAGATCGTCGCGGTGCCCCTGACCGACCCGACGGTCGAACAGCGCATCGGCGTCGTCGTACCCGACCGCGATCCGCTGCCGACGATCACGCGCGCACTCCTCGACGCCGCCCGCACAGAGTGACGGTGGTTAACAGAGGGGTCAGACCCCTCTGGTAACCACCGCAGCCGCGCAGAGAACGGGGGCCTGGGACGCCTCTGGTTAACAGAGGGGCCAGACCCCTCTGTTAACTAGATCTCGACGCGGGCGCCCATCGTGACCGTGTGGTCCGGGGGCACGTGGAAGAAGTCGGTCGAGACCTGCGCGTGGCGATGCAGCAGGGCGAAGACGCGGCGTGGGAAGCCTGCGAGGCCGCGCGTCGTGACGGCGACGGTGTCGCGGCCGACGAAGTAGGAGGTCGACTCGGGATCGATCATCGGTCCGAGCACGCTCCCCTCCAGGGCCGCCGGCACGTTCGGCGACTCAGCGAAGCCGAAGCGCAGGAACACGCGCCATAGGCCCGGACTGATCTCGATCGCCTCCGAGCGCTCGGCATCGGTCGCGTACGGCGTGTCGAGCGTCTCCACCGTCAGCAGCACGGTCAACTCGTGGATGCGCCCGAAGTTGCGGATCGTGGCGAGGAGCGGACGTGGCACCAGCGTCGGCGAGGCGACGAGGAACACGCCGGCGCCCTCGGTCCGCTTGAACCTCCCGGCGGCCACCTTGTCCGTGAACTCGTCGGCCGGCACCGCCTCCTTGGAGAGCGCACGGAGCATCGCCTGCCGTCCCGTCGACCAGGACGAGATGACGATGAACAGGATCGTCGCCACGACCAGCGAGAACCACGCGCCGTGGGGGATCTTGGAGATGTTGGCCGAGAAGAAGGCGACGTCCACCACGCCGAGCGGGCCGAAGATCAGCACGATGCGCCACTTGGGCCAGTGCCACAGGTGGAAGGCGACGAGCACCGCGAGGATCGTGGTGCAGACGAGGGTTCCCGTGACGGCGAGGCCGTACGCGGCCGCGAGGTGCTCGGACGACTGGAAGATGAGCACGGTCGCCACGACCGCCATGTACTGCAGCAGCGTGATCACGGGCATGAAGATCTGGCCGCGCACCTTCGCCGACGTCTGCAGCACGCGCATGCGCGGCAGCAGACCCAGCTGCATCGCCTGGCGCGTGACCGAGTACGCGCCGGAGATGACGGCCTGCGAGGCGATGACGGTCGCCACGGTGGCGAGGGCGACGACGGGGATCTCGAAGGACCCCGGCACGAGATGGAAGAACGGGTTGTCGATCAACTCCGGGTTCTGCAGCAGCAGCGCACCCTGGCCGAGGTAGCAGAGGACGAGCGACGGGAACACGATCGCCAGCCAGGAGAGCGTGATCGGCGGACGCCCGAAGTGCCCCATGTCGGCGTAGAGCGCCTCCGCGCCGGTGATCGCCAGCGTGACGGCGCTGAGCGCCCCGAAGGACAGCAGCGGATGCGCGATGACGAAGTCGAAGGCGTAGATCGGCAGGATCGCCTCGAGCACCGCCGGGTTCTCGCGGATCCCGTTGATGCCCATCGCGGCGATCACGATGAACCACACCAGCATGATCGGACCGAACAGGCGCCCGACCTTCTCCGTGCCGAAGCGCTGCCCGAGGAACAGCGCGGTCAGGATGACCAGCGCGATCTCGATCGCGAACGTCTCGATGGTGGGGAACTTCAACCCCGCGCCCTCGACCGCCGACAGGACCGAGATGCTCGGCGTCAGCACCGCGTCGCTCATGAACAGCGAGACGGCGAGGATGCCCACGATCACGACCAGCGTGCGGGTCTTGTTCTTCACGAAGCGGAGTGCGAGCGACTGGAGTGCGAGGTCGCCGCCCTCGCCCTTGTTGTTGGCGCGCGTCACGATGATCACGTACTTGATCGTCACGACGATGAGCAGCGCCCAGATGAACATCGAGAGGATGCCGAGGATGTCCTGGCGGTTCGGCTCGAGCCCGAGCGTCGAGCTGAACGCCACCTGCATGGCGTAGAGCGGGCTGGTGCCGATATCGCCGTAGATCACTCCGAGCGCGCCGAGCGCGAGGAGCGGCAGCGGACCGCGTGGGGTGTGGCTGCCGTCGGGGGTGGCGTGACTGCTATCGGACATCAAGTGCGGCGTCGCATACGGCCGGCGCCAGCGGAGTGTACCTCCCCGATGGCCGATGTCCTGCCATAGTTCCCGCACCGCGTTGAAAGGTTGCACCTCGTGTTCGTGAACAGGACCCCGCGCTTCGAGCCCCTCTCCGAGGACGCGCTCGACACCATCGACCGCGGCTGGAAGCGCCTCGTGTCCGAGGTCGGGATCAAGTTCGTGCACGAGCCGTCGCTCGAGCTGTTTCGCCGCGAGGGCCAGCGCGTCGAGGATGAGGTCGTCTTCCTCGACCCCGACTGGATGCTCGAGAAGATCAAGACCACGCCGACGGAGTTCACGCTGCTGTCGCGCAACCCGGCCAAGAACGTGCAGTTCGGCCGCGACAACATGGTCTTCTGCACCGGCCAGTCGATGCCGTTCTGCGACGACGGCGTGACGGGGCGCCGCGACGGCACGCTCGCCGACGCCGTCCAGCTGCTGCGCGCCGCGCAGATGACGCCCGAGATCGACACGCCGGGCTATCCGATCATCGAGGTCAACGACAAGCCGATCGACTCGCGCCATCTGGATCTGCAGCTGGCGATGTACGAGAACACCGACCTCGCCGTCGGTGCCGCGCAGATCCACCTCAACGGCGTGATCGACTCGATCGCGATGGCCGAGATGGTGCTCGGGCTCGAGGCGGCGACCAGCGATCCGATGACGTTCGGCACGATCAACGCGAACTCGCCGCTGATGTTCGACACGCGCATGCTCGAGTCGCTCTGGTACCTCGCTGAGCGCGGCCAGATCGTGAACGTCACGCCGTTCATCATGATGGGCGCGATGGGACCGGTCTCCGTGCCGGCGGCGCTCGCGCAGCAGACCGCGGAGTCGCTCGCGGGCATCGCGCTCGTCCAGGCGATCCGCCCGGGCTGCCCCGCGATCATGGGCTCCTTCGTGTCGAACACCGATATGAAGTCCGGCTCGCCGGGCTTCGGCGGTCCCGAGGCCGCGCTGGGCATCCTCGCCACCGGCCAGATCGCACGTCGCCGCAACGTGCTGTGGCGCGCGGGCGGCGGTGGCCTCAACGCCAGCCCCGCGGTCGATGGGCAGTCGGCGTTCGAGTCGCTCAACACGATGGCGCAGTCGTTCCTCGCCGGCGCCAACCTCCAGCTGCACACCACAGGCTGGCTCGAGGGCGGCCTCGTGCACTCGTTTGCGAAGGTCGCGATGGACACCGAGATGCTGCGCAACCTGATCGCGGAGTTCACGCCGATCGAGTGGACGGACGACAATCTCGCGTTCGATGCGCACGTGGAGGTCGGCCACGCCGGGCACTTCTTCGGCGCCGCGCACACGCTGGAGAACTTCCGCGACTGCTTCTACCGCCCGACCGTCTGGACGACCGACAACTTCTCGGCCTGGCAGAAGAAGGGCGGCAAGAACGCCACCGAGCGCGCGCTCGAGGAGTTCAACCGCCTGCAGGAGGCGTGGCGGGAGAACCCGTCCACGCTCGACCCCGATCTCCACGCCGAGCTGAAGGCGTATACGGATCGGCGTCGCACCGAGCTCGGCGACTAGCCTCCCATGGTCGTCCTGCTCGGCCTGGTGACGGCCTTCTCGTGGGCGTTCGCGAACGTATTCACCCAGAAGGCCAGCCGGACGAAGACCGCGCCGGCGGTGATCATGTTCTGGGTCCTGATCGTGACGGCAGCGGTGGTGCTGCCGTTCGCACTGGTCGTCGATCGCCTCGAAGGGCCGTGGACGCCCGCCGGGCTGGGCTGGCCCGTGCTCGCCGGTCTGCTCGCCACGCTCGGCTTCTTCCTGCTGCTGCGCGCGCTGACGAAGGGCAGCCTGAGCGTCGTCGCGCCGATCATCGCGCTCGAGGGCGGCGCCGCGACGCTCCTCTCGATCGCGCTCGGCGAGCGCCCGTCGGCCGTGCAGTACGTGCTGCTCGGCGTGGCGGTGTTCGGCGCCTTCCTCGTCGCGGTCGAGCCGGGACGCCGCACGGCGGCCGGCGCGCCCGAGGCCGTGCTGGCGGCGCTCGCCTACGCGGGCGTGCTGATCGCACTCGGCCAGTCGAACCTGCCCGATCTCACGACCGTCGGCGTGACGCGGACCGTCAGCGTGCTCGCGATCCTGCCGGCCTTTCTCCTCGTGCGCGAACTGCCGAAGCGCACGAACGTCTACCCGATCCTCTGGTGCGGGTTGCTCGACGCCGTCGGCTTCGCCTTCTTCGCCTTCGCGGCCTCCATCGGCCCGCTGTCGGTTGCGTCGGTGACGGCCACGCAGTGGGGCACCGCCGCGGCGCTGATCGGGATCATCGGCATGCGCGAGCGGCTCTTCACGAACCAGTACATCGGCATCGCCGTGACGCTGCTCGCGGTGACCGGGCTCGGGCTGCTGTCCTAACGGGCAGCCCGGGCGATGACGCCGTCAACGCGCTGCCGCACGGCACCTCGGTGCCTCGCATCGATTCCGTCGCAGCGCTGCGTCAGCTCGACCGCATCGATCAGGCCGGCACGCAGCGCAGCCGTGGCGAAGATGTAGTCCTCGTCGCGGCCTGCCACGAGCTTGGAGAGCACGAGGTCGTGGGCCTCCGCAGCCCATCCGACCGCTGGCGGTCCCGTCAACGTTTCGACGTCGACCCGCACCAGTCGCTCCTGCCATCCATCCGGCAGCGTCGCCGTCTCCGGACCGACACCGTGAGCGCGATAGCCGAACGTCTCCTCGAACTGCGATCCCTGCCCGAGCGCGGCCTCGATCTCGATCGAGCGCGCGGGATCGGATCGGGGGTACAGGTCGAGTTCCTCCGAGACCACCATCTCCGCCGGCGCCAGCGGATACTGCGCGAGAATCGCCTGGCTCCCCACGATGATGAGCTCGTCCTCGACGACCGCCGCCGCCGCACGCACCACGTGCTCGAACTGGTCGCGCCTCATGCGGCTTCGGCCAGATGCCGCATCAGCGCCCGGCGATCTTCATGCGGGACCAGGCCCTTGAACGGCGACGTCTGCCGGAGTCGCGCCCCTTCCGCCGTATCGGCGGCGATCACCGCGCTGAGCTCCCGCGGGACGAGATCGAGCAGCGCTCGCCACCGCTCTGCCCACACCGCGTGCAGCACGCCATCGTCGGCGGCCGCCTCCAGCTGCCAGCGGGCGATCGCGATGGCGCGCTCATCGAGATCCTGCAGCAGCAACCGGTGGACGGCGAGATCGACGACCTCAGCGCGACGGTGACCGGGTGACGTGAGGTCGGCGAGCAGGTCGGGCGGTGCGATTTCGCCAAACGACAGCTGCTGCGCCCGGTCGCGTCGTCGACGCACGACGACGCTGAGCGGGCGCTGTGCTCCCTGTCTCCGGGCATCGTCCATCTCGACGCGCAGGCGCACGAGCTCGCGCGTCGGCACCATCGTCTTGCCGTCGATATCGAGCACCGTCGGAATCGCCCCATCCGCGATCCAGCGGTCGATGCTCGTCTGGGTGAGGGCGAGGAAGCGCGCCGCGCGACCGCGGGTGACGGTGCGGCCGGCGGTCGACTCGAGCGCGGCACGCACGTCGAGCAGATCGGGGACGTCATCGGGCTCGGCGCGTCGCAGCAGGCGCTCCACCGGCACGAGGGCGTGCAGCGCGGTATCGCGGGCTGCGGTGCTCATGCCCGCATGGTACCTGATAGTGAGAAAAAACGTTGGAAAAACGACTATAGGCGCCGCTGCAGTGCGGCGACCGAGGCGGTCAACAGCGGCTCGCGCGTGATGCCCGTGGTGCCGCCGCGCGTCGCGAAGGCCGTGATGCGGCCGGCGCGCTCGCCGTGGTGGGCGAGCAGACGGTGGCGACGGATGTCGTGCACGAGGAAGTCGGCGGCTGCCTCGAGCGCATCGATCACGGTGACGTCGCCCGCCAGCTCGCGCACCTCGGCGGTATCGGCGTACGCGCTTGGCGTGAGCAGCAGCACGACCGCGACCTCGGGTGCGTGTCGGCGGACGCGCAGCAGCAGGTCGCCGACGGGATCCGCCCCACGCTCGATCAGCGTGACGCTGCCGCCGCCGCGCAGCGTGCGAATCGTCTTCGCCAGCACCATCGTCTTGACCTCGGACGACGAGAAGACCGCCGCGATCGGACGGCCCTTGGCCTCCGCGAGCGCGGCGCGGAGGCCGCACTCGAGGCCGCGCACCGAGCATCCCTCGAGCTCGGGCCGCGCCTCGAAGGACGCGAAGCCACCCGCGAGGAGCAGCGCCTTGGCGCCCTCGTCGAGCAGACCGGTGGCAAGATCGTGCACGCGCTGCGTGACCTGGTCCGGGCGACGACCCGCGTACGGCGCGAACGCCTGATCCGCGACGACGAGCAGGTCCTCCTTCGGCAGCTGGGCACGCAGGAGCTCGGCTCCGCGCACACCCTCCCAGCCCTCGGCGACGACTCCGATCGGCCCAGCCGGATCGGCGCTCCAGGTCACGACCGCGGTCGCTTCTTCTCCGGGTCGTAGAT
>CAZPQP010000016.1:11512-19339 GCA_964588635.1 uncultured Bifidobacterium sp. | reverse complement strand
CGGTCGCGTTCTTCCCCTTCTCGGGCTGGAAGGACTCGTTCCTCGGCGACCTGCATGCGCACGGCACCGACGGCGTCGACTTCTACACCCGCAAGAAGACGGTCACGACGCGCTGGTTCGCCGACGGCGAGTCCGGCAAGTACTTCGTCGAGCAGGGCGACTAGTCGCCGCATCGGCGACCGGGCGAACTGCCATGTCCGTCATCCTGGTCACCGGCGCCTCCACCGGCATCGGTCTCGCCGCCGCGCGCTGCCTGCGGGCGGCCGGCGAGACCGTCGTCGGAATCTCGCGCTCCGGTCGCGAGGGCACCGAGGTCGCCGACCTCAGCACGGAGGACGGTGTGCGCGAGGCGGTGGCGATCGCCCGGCAGCACGGCCCGATCCGCGGCCTCGTCCTCAACGCCGCCACGGGCTCGGCCAGAGACGGGTCGGTGGCCGAGGTGACGGCGGCTGATTGGCGCGAGACGATGGCGATCAACCTCGACTCGCCGTTCCTGACGATGCGCGAGGCGTGGTCCGACTTGATCAGTGATGGTGCCGGACGAATCGTGATGGTCTCCTCGACCGCCGCGACGCTCGGCGCACCGGGTATGACCGCCTACAGCACGTCGAAAGCCGCGCTCCTTGGCATGATGCGCGTCGTCGCGCAAGACGGCGCCCCGCATGGCCTCACCTGCAACGCCGTGCTGCCTGGCTGGGTGCGCACGGAGATGTCCGAGCGCAGCGCGGTGGCCACGGCCGAGCGCTCAGGGCAATCGGTGGCCGAGGTCTGGGCCGAGCGCAACGCAGGCTACGCCGCCGGACGGGTCGTCGAGCCCGAGGAGGTTGGCGAGGTGATCGCCTTCCTCTGCTCGCGTGCCGCCAGCGGCGTCTCCGGCGAGGAGATCCGCGTCGCCCTCGGCGACGTCTGGTAATCCCACGCCACTCGGCGTTCGGACACGCGCGGCGCTCGGGACGGACTAGGGATAGACGATGACGGAGCGAATCGCTTCGCCACGCCGGATCGCGTCGAAGGCGTCATTGATCTCATCGAGGGCAATGCGCTGCACGATCGAATCCATGCGCAACGCACCCGATCGGTAGAGATCGATCAGGACGGCGAAATCGCGCTCCGGCACCACGCCGCCATACCACGAGCCGCGAATCGAGCGATCCGTCAGCGTCAAGTCGAGCGGCGTGATCGGTACCGTCGCGCCGACGGGCGCCATGCCGATCAGCAGTGCCTGCCCGCCCGGCGCGATCAATGAGATCGCCGTCTCGATGGTGTCGGTGCGACCGATCGCCTCGAAAACGTGATCGACACCCTCCGGCAGCGCCTCGGCGGGATCGACGTCGCCGGAGTTGATCACCTCTGATGCCCCGAGTTCCCGCGCCAGAGCGAGTTTCTCGGGCACACGATCGATCGCGACGATGCGACCAGCTCCGGCAATCCGGGCTCCCTGAATCACGTTCAGCCCCACGCCGCCGCAGCCGACGACGGCCACGGTCTCACCCGGCTGCACCTTGGCGCTGTTGCGCACGGCACCCACACCGGTCATCACGGCGCAGCCGAACAGGCAGAGCTCGACGAGATCGAGTGAAGGATCGACGCGGATGCAGGTCTGGGCCGCGACGACGGTTCGCTCGGCGAAGCTCGAGGCGGTGCAATGATGGATCGGACCGGTTGAGCCGCTGAAGCGGCTCGTGCCGTCCATCATCAGACCGCTGTCCGACCATCCCTGCCCCTCGCAGATGTTGGGACGTCCGCGCAGACATTGGCGGCACGTGCCGCAGTAGGGAAGCCACGTGAGAATCACGTGATCCCCGGGCTCGACGTTCGTGACGCCCGGGCCGATCGCCTCGACGACGCCTGCTCCCTCGTGGCCGAAGATGGCGGGCAGCGGCCACGGAAACGATCCGTTGAGCGTATGCAGGTCGGAGTGGCAGACGCCTGATGCGACGAGCCGGATAGCCACCTCACCCGCCCGCGGTTCGTCGAGCTCGACCTCCTCGACAACCAGAGGAGCACCCACGTCGTAGAGAACAGCGGCTCGCGTCATGGTCGCTGAGCGTAACGCACGTTCTCGCCGATACCCAATCAGCCCCGGGCGAGCTGGTGACTGAGCGGACGCAGCGCCGCCTCGAGCTCGCGATACACGCCGTACCCGAGCTCCATGGCCGCGTGCGCAGAGGCGTCTGGCTCGACGGGCTCGCCGAGACGGACGAATCGGTCGACATCCGTCCACCGCTCCAACAGCCCCACACCCACGGCGGCAACGACCGCTGCACCGAGCGATCCACCCGGATGATCGATCACCGGCTGGAGCGGCAGGTCGAGTGCATCCGCGACGACCCGCTTCCAGAGGCGGGAGTTCGCTCCGCCATTCGTGACGCGCACCTCGCGAACCTCCACTCCCAGTTCGCGGAGGATCTCGAGATGATGACGGAGTCCATGCCCTGTTCCCTCGAGACACGCGCGGAAGAGATGTGCCTGCGTGTGCCCGAGATGCAGACCGACGAATGCGCCCCGCGCCTCGGGGTCGTGGATCGGGCTCTTCTCACCGAGGAAGTACGGGAGGCAGACGACGCCGTCCGACCCGGCGGGGACAGCCGCTGCGGCGGCATCGAGGTCGCGGAAGTCGCTGCCCGCCGCCAGCTGCTGCTGGAACCAGCGCAAGAGCGACCCACTCGTCGCCATGCAGCCGTTCGGGAGCCAAAGACCGGGAATGGGATGACGGTCGAGGTAGAGACGCCAATCCGTCAACGGCGTGGCCGAGGCCGCCAGCAGGTCACCGGAACTGCCGAGCTTGACGAGTGCCTGACCTGGTGCGGCAACACCAGCGCTGTAGGCCGACATCACGTGATCCGCGCCTCCGACGATCAGCGGTGTGCCGGCCTTGAGACCCGTCAAGTCGGCTGCCGCGGTCGAGAGAGCACCCACGACCGTCCCGGGGCGCCGAACCGGCGGCAGCACGGTCGCATCGATCCGCGCTGCGGTCAGCACCTCCGAGCAGACATCGCCCCCGAGGTCGAAGAGTCCGCTCTCGATCGCCCAGTTGTCTTCCACGTGAGGCTCGGCTCCGAGGGCTCGCAGCAGCCAGTCGTACGAGCCACCCACCGATGCAACGTGCTTCCAGATTTCCGGCTCGTGCCGCTGCAGCCAGAGCAGCGTCGGGGCGACGGACTGCTGGGTGAGCGCCGAGCCGGTACGGGTCAGAAGGTCGATCGCCGACAACTCCTCGGCGAGGTCCGCGATCTCCGCGACCGCCCGCGCATCGTTCTGGAGGATCCCCGCTCGGAGCGGACGCCCGACGTCGTCGAAGACCACTACCGCAGGAACCATTCCCGTCGCGGCGATGCCGGCGACGCTGCTCGCGTCGACACCGGCGGCAGCCAGAGCGGCCGGAATGGCGTGGCAGACGGCGGTCCACCAATCGGCGATCCCGACCTCCGACCAGCCGGGCCGGGGCGAACCGAGCGGTGCGGCGGCATCCCCGATTCCGAGAATGCCTTGCTCCGGGTCCAGCACCGTGACCTTCACCGCGCTCGATCCGACGTCGATCCCGCAGACCACCTGCTCGCTCATCTCGCCCCTCCGTCGCTGGACGCATGAAGGTGGCGAACGCCCATCTGTGCGGCACCTCGGACGACCGCATGGTGCGGCCCGGCGTCACTGATCAGGAGATCAGCCACATTCAGGTCGGCCACATGCGCGAAGGCGACGACACCGAGTTTGGCCTCGTCAGCCAGGACCACCACCTGTCGTGCCGAGCGAATCGCGGCCTGCTTCACCCGTGCATCCTCGAGACTGAACTCGGTCAGCCCCTTGTCAAGGTCGACTCCGGCGACCCCGAGAAACACCGTGTCGCAGTTGAGAGCACCGAAGGCTCCTTCGGCAAACGCCCCCACCACGCTTCGTTCGCCGGGGCGGACAATGCCGCCGGTGAGCACTACCCGCATGTCCGGCTGATCGCTCAATTCGTCTGCAATCGGAAGGCTCGCGGTCACGATGGTGAGACCGCGCTTGCCGCGCAGCGCTCGCGCCAGTTCGATCGTGGTCGATCCCACGTCGAGAATGATCGTCTCCCCCTCTTCCACAAGCGCCGCCGCCCGCTCGGCGATCAAGCGCTTCGCCGCATGCGATCGGCCCGCACGAGCTTGCAGCGGTGGCTCGTACGATCGGCTCACGCGAGCCACGGCGCCCCCGCGCACCCGCAGAATCCGCCCCGTCCGTTCGAGCGCATCGAAGTCTCGTCGGATCGTCATTTCGGAGACACGCAAGAGCCCGGCCGCGTCACCGACCGAGAGACTCCCCCTGCGAATGATCTCCTGCTCCAATGTGCCGCGGCGAAGCGCTGTACTCACGCTGCAATCCTTTCGCACGGTGTTTGATTTGGTGGATAAATGAACAATTTATCGGTTGACTTCGAACAACTATGCACACTAGTGTGCGGCATGGGAGGTCGTCTTGTCTACACCGTCGTTTTTGAATCTCTTCATGTCGGAAAAGGTGCTGATCGCCATGGCACACGTTCCGCCGCTTCCGGGGACGCCGTTATACGACGAGAACGCGGGCGTGGATGGTCTGATCGACGCCGTCGCCAAGGACACCGCGATTCTTCTGGACGCCGGCTTCGACGGCATTCTCTTCTGCAATGAGGGCGATCGCCCGTACGAACTGAACGCGGGACTGGAAAGCGCCGCGGTCATGGCTCGCGTCGTCACCGAGTGCAAGCCATCCGATCGCCCATTCGGCGTCGACTTCCTATGGGATCCGCGCTGCGCGCTGGCCGTCGCCGTTGCGACGGGGGCCGCATTCATGCGCGAAGTGTGCACGGGCGTGTGGGAATCGGACATGGGTCTATGGCAGACGAACGCGGCGGAGGTGCTCCGCGAGCGGCGGCGGTTGGATGCCTCCGACCTGCGCATTCTGATGAACATCACGCCGGAGTTCGCATCGCCTATCGGGAGCCGCTCGCCGGGACAGATGGCTCGCTCGACCGTGGTGTCGAGTTTGGCGGACGGCATCTTGGTGTCCGGTGCGATGGCCGGAGCCGAAGCGGATATCACAACGTTGCAGGAGGTCCGGGAGGCCGTCGGAGAGGACACACCGGTCCTCTTGAACACGGGCGCGCGCGAAGCGACCATCGCCGGCTATCTAAAGCATGCGGACGGCTGTATTGTCGGCAGCAGCTTGAAAGTGGACGGGTACACGTGGAACCCCGTCGATCGTGAACGTGCTCTCCGCTTCGTCGATGCGGCGCGGCGAGCAATCTAAGTCCAACCAGGGAGGAACCATGCAGGACAACCCAAACGACCCGTTCGCGGACAAGCGTGAGCAGGAGCTCGCTGATCTCGTCTCGGATCTGACGTCGAATCGCATCGATCGTCGGACCTTCATGATCCGGGCCGCGGGCATCGGCGTCAGCCTGACCGCCATCGGCATGCTGATCACGGCGTGCGGCAGCTCGAGCAGCAGTTCGAGTGGCGGGGGCGGGGGTAGTGCAGATGCGGGTTCGACCGCATCCGCCGCGCCCGCTGGCGCAGCGAAGCGGCTGGCGTATCGCGACTCCTACGAGATCACGACGATCGACCCGGCACTGTGGCCCACCACGGACGACGGACAGGCGATTGACTGCATCAACGAGGGGCTCGTCAGCTTCAAGCCGGGCACGACGGAGGTCGTCAACACACTGGCCGAGTCGCTGGAGATCTCGGACGACCGCCTGACGTTCACCTTCAAGCTGAAGGAAGGCATCCCCTTCCACAAGGACTTCGGCGAGGTCACCGCCGAGGACGTCAAGTTCTCGTTCGAGCGCATCGCAGGTCTGACGAAGCCGAAGGTCGAGTCGCCGTATCAGGGCGACTGGGCGGCCCTCAAGGAAGTCAAGGTCACGGGTACGTACACCGGCGAGATCATCATGAAGGAGCCCTTCGCGCCGATGATGCGCAGCACGCTGCCCGTCATCAGCGGCAAGGTGCTGAGCAAGAAGGCCGTCGAGCAGTTCGGCGAGAAGTACGGACAGAATCCGATCGGCACGGGACCGTACGAGTTTGTCGAGATGGTCGCCAAGGACCACGTCCTGCTCAAGAAGTTCGCGGCGTACGGCGGCGCGAACGCCGAGTACGCCCAGCCTGCGGTCTTCGAAGAGCTGTACCTCCAGTTCGTCGCCGAAGACAGCACGGCCTCCAATGCGCTGCAGGCCGGCGACATCCAGTACGGCATGATCGGCGAGGGCACGGTCGATCAGGTGAAGAGCGCGGGGTATCCCATCGAGGCGCGTCCGTCGCTCAACTACCAGTTCGTCTCGATGAGCGTGGCCGATGAGACCCTGAGCGACATCAACGTCCGCAAGGCGATCCGCGAGGCGATCGACGTCGATGGCATCATCGCCGCGGCCTACGACGACAAGTACACGCGGGCCATGTCGATCATCCCCGAGAACATGGGGCTCGGCTACTGGGCCGACGCGCCGCAGTACGGCGCCAACCCCGACAAGGCCAAGGAGTATCTGGCGGCGTCGGGCAAGACCGGGATCAAGCTCACGCTCACCACGACGAACGCCGAGACGGATAAGACCACGGCCGAGGTGATCCAGGCGAACCTGAAGGACATCGGCATCGACGTCGAGATCATCGCGCAGGATTCCGGCACCTTCTACGCGATTCCCGGTGACGGAGGAGGCGGCAAGAATCGTCAGCTGGTCTACTCCGGCTACACCTCGCAGCCCGATCCGTCGTGGTCGATCGTCTGGTGGACGAAGTCCCAGGTGGACCTGTGGAACTGGTCCGACTGGACGGACACGAAGTTCGAGGAGCTGTACGCGAACGGACTGTCGGAGTTCGATGAGGCCAAGCGCGATGAGATCTACATCGAGCTGCAGAAGGTGTGGGATGAGTCCGCGACCATCATCTGGATCGCCTTCCCGACCTTCTACTTCGGCGGCGAGTCCTACATCAAGCCGTCCTTCGCGATGAACGGCTGGGTCAATCTCTGGCAGTTCGGCCTGGCATGATCCGCCACCGCTGTCCGGGGCGCGACAGGTTCCGCCCCGGACAGCGGTACCGTTCCGTCATGTTCGACTCCCTCGCACCCCAGGCCGTCTGAGCAGCGATGCTGGCCTACCTCCTCCGACGTCTCGTGATGACGGTGATCGTGATCGTGTTGATCATGATCTTCCTGGGAGCCTTGGTGAACCTGATCCCGGGCGATCCGGTGCAGCTGATGCTCCGCTCGCCGAGCCCGACCCCCGAGCTCGTCGCACAGGTGCGAGCGGACATGCACCTGGACGAGCCGCTCCCCACGCAGGTCTGGATCTTCATGAGCGGAGCCGTGCAAGGCGATCTCGGTGTCGACTTCCGCACGCATGAGAGCGTCACCGATCTGATCATCCAAGCCCTGCCGGCCACCCTCACGCTCGCCGTCGCATCATTGCTGCTCGCGATCTTGGTGGGCATCCCGCTTGGCGTCCTCTCCGCGGTTCGACCGAACTCGGTCGCCGACCGCACCCTGAGCATCGTCAGCATCGCGCTGATCACGATCCCGCCGTATGTGGCTGGCCTCCTGCTGTTGATCATCTTCGCCGTCCGCCTGCAGGTGCTGCCGTCAATCGGCGGAGGCGACCTTTCCGACCCCCTGGACTACACGCTTCATCTGATCCTGCCCGTGACCGCCTTGGCGGTCACGTGGATCGGATACATCGCACGCCTCGTGCGCACCAGCATGCTCGAGGTGATGAACGCCGACTACATCCGCACTGCGCGTGCGTACGGCGTGCGCGAATCGCTCGTCGCCTACAAGTACGCACTTCGCAACGCGATCATCCCGACGATCGCCGTGCTCGGCGTC
>CAZPQP010000016.1:0-11502 GCA_964588635.1 uncultured Bifidobacterium sp. | reverse complement strand
CCTGGCGGTGGCGCAGGCGGGCGCGCTCACCGCCGCCCTGACGGCGGCCTTCATGGTCTCGATACCGCTGGGCGGCTGGCTGATCCAGCGTTCGGGCAGGCCCACGACGATCGCCGTGGTGGGCGTCGCCTTCGGCAGCTTGATCGGCGTCGCCGTGTTCGTCGAGGTGATCTTCGCCCGGCCGGGACTGGGCATGCTCGTCTACGACGCGATCCAGGCTCGCAACTATCCGGTGGTGCGTGGCGGGGTGCTCGTGATCGCGATCCTCTTCGTCCTCGCCAACCTCGCCGCGGATCTCATGTACCAGGTCGTGGATCCCCGAATTCGCGTGCGGTCCGGGAGCTGATCGTGGCCGTCGCGCCGTCTGCAGAACAGCGTGCTCCCGCCGGCGGCATCTTGCGCGGCGCGCGCTCGCTCTTCATCCAGCTGCTGCATCGTCCCGCAGGGGTCGCCGGCCTGATCATCGTCGGTGGGCTGGTTCTGCTCGCGCTGTTTCCGAGCGTCTTCGCCCCCTACGCGCCCGATCAGCAGGTGATCGTGGATCGCCTGCAGGGTCCGAGTTCCGAGCACTGGTTCGGCACGGACCGCACGGGACGCGACATCCTCTCCCGCCTGATCTACGGCGTCGGCATCGCACTCGTCGTCGCGCTGCCATCGGTCTTCGCGGCGCTCGTGATCGGACTGCTGCTTGGTGTCACGGCGGCGTGGCGCGGCGGCCTGCTCGACTCGATCCTCGTGATCATCATGGATGCGCTGCAGGCCTTCCCCGCCGTCATCCTCGCCCTGGCGCTCCTGGCGCTGCTCGGGCCGTCACTGCGCAACGTCATCATCGTGATCGCAATTGCCCTGATTCCCAATTACGCACGTGTGTCACGCGCGCTGGTCTTCTCGGCGAAGGCGAACCAGTGGGTCGAAGCCGAACGCGCCCTCGGCGCCGGCACTCTCCGCATCGTCGGTGCGCACATTCTCCCGAACATCCTGCCCTCCCTGTTCATCCTCATGGCCATGGACATCCCGAGCGCGATCGTCATCGAAGCGGGGCTCTCGTTCCTCGGCCTCGGCGTGCAGCCGCCGACGCCATCCTGGGGCGTGATTCTCTCCGACGGGTTCCAAAACGTCCTCGACTCGCCCTGGGCCGTCGTGTTCGCGAGCATCGTGCTGATGATCAGCACGCTTGGCTTCACGATGCTCGGCGAGACGATGCGCGACATCGTCGATCCGCGCCTGTCGGGTATGACGCGGAGGCGCATCTGATGACCGCACCGATCCTGCGCATCGAGCACCTCGATGTCGAGTACCGCACCGCCGATGCGGACCTGCCCGTGCTCCGCGATGTGTCGCTCGAGGTCGGTGCCGGCGAAATCGTGGGAATCGTCGGGGAGTCGGGCTGCGGCAAGTCGACGCTGAGCAGTTCGATTCTCGGCCTGCTGCCACCGAACGGTCGCGTCACGGGTGGATCGATCCGGCTGCGCGATGAGGAGCTCACGCGCCTCGACGCACGTTCGCTGCGCCAGCTGCGCGGCCCGGAGATGGCGATGATCTTTCAAGATCCGCTATCGAGCCTCAACCCCGTATTCACGATCTGGGCCCAGATCCGCGACGCCCTCCGCGCGCACGTTCCGCGCGGGCAGTTCGATGCCGGCGCGGAGCGCGAGCGTGCCGCGGCAGCACTCACCGAGCTCGGCATCCCCGATGCCGAACGTCGCCTTGATGACTATCCGCACCAGTTCTCCGGCGGCATGCGGCAGCGCATCATGATCGCACTCGCGCTGCTGCTCGAGCCGGCCCTGCTGGTCGCCGACGAGCCGACGTCGGCGCTCGACGCGACATTGCAGGCACAGATCGTCGCGATTCTGGCGCGCCTCCGCCGAGAACGCGGGATGGCCATCGTCTTCGTCACGCACGATCTCGCGCTCGTCTCGAACCTCTGTGATCGCGTGGTGGTCATGTACTGCGGCAGCATCGTGGAGGCCGGACCGGTCGAGCGCGTGTTCCGCGCCCCGGTGCATCCGTATACACGCGCACTGATCGGGTCGATCCCCAGCCGGCACGAGCACGTCGACCGTCTCAAGACCATCCCCGGGCAGGTACCGAGCCTGTCGGCTCTCCCCGTCGGCTGTGCGTTCGCAGACCGCTGCGACATCGCCCGCGACGCGTGCCGGGACTCCGTGCCTGCTGCCCGCGACGAAGACGGTCGCCGCGTCCGATGCTTCGCGGGCGATCCCTTGTCCGACTACGCCCGAGCACCGCAAGGGGCGACTCAATGAGCGCCGAACCTCTGCTCGAGGTCACCGGGCTGTCCACGCACTTCGCGGACAGCCGCGGTCTCGCGGACCGGATCCGCGGTCGCGAGGCCGGCGTCGTGCGCGCCGTCGACCGTGTGGACCTTTCGATCGCCCGCGATGAGGTCCTTGGACTCGTCGGCGAATCGGGCTCCGGCAAGACGACACTCGGCCGGACGATCCTGGGGCTGCAGGCTGCCGCGAGCGGCACGGTGCGCTTCGGCGGCGCGGATATCACCCACGTGGGTGGCGGCGAGTGGCGGGCGCTTCGGCGCCGGATGCAGATGATCTTCCAGGACCCGTACGCGAGCCTCAGTCCGCGCACGCGCGTCTCCGCACTCCTCACTGAGCCGTACCGCATTCATGGCACACCGGCAGGAGAGCGCTACTCCGTGGCCGAGCTGCTGGACATGGTGAATCTGTCGGCCGAGCAGGCCGATAAGTATCCGCATGAGCTCTCTGGCGGTCAGGCGCGTCGCGTGGGAATCGCCCGCACGCTCGCGCTGCGTCCGGAGTTCATCGTCGCCGACGAGCCGACGTCCGGGCTCGACGTCTCGGCTGCGGCGGCCGTGCTCAACTTGATCCAGGATCTGCGCCGGGAGCATGGCCTGACGTTCCTCGTGATCACCCATAACGTCAATACCCTGTCCTTTCTGGCAGACAGGTTGGCCGTCATGTACCTCGGGCGAATCGTGGAGACGGGCAACACGCGCACGGTGCTCGACGCGCCCTCGCATCCGTATACACGCGCGCTGCTCGCCGCCGTTCCCGACATCGAGCCCGATGGCGTGGACGTCGAAGCGAAGCCGCTCCTCGAAGGTGAGATCCCGAGCCCGCGCAATCCGCCTTCCGGCTGTCGCTTCCGCACCCGCTGCGCACACGCGCGTCCGGGAATCTGCGAGGAGATGCCGGAACTGCGTACCATCGGCGACGACCATCGCATTGCGTGCGTCCGTTGGCCCGACGTCGCGAGCGACGCGAACTGGTCGAACGCGCTCTAGTCGCAGAGGATCAGACGTGGTCGCGCGGGATTTCTCGCACGCGGTTCTGCACGAACACGCGATGCGCACCCTCGAACGCCTCGACCGTGTTGGAGACGACGAAGTGGGTCTCGGTCGCGGTCATGCGACTGCGCGTGGATACGCGGGTTTGCCACGTTCCTCGCCCGACCTTCATCTCCCACTCGCAGTCGACCTCAGCCGAGAGCGGATCGCCCTGGGTGATCGCAAAGCGATCCCGAGCCCACTCCGTGTACTCGAGGCCGTCGGGCAACCGCCGACAGCCGAAGAAGTCGAAGTCGTTGATGATCTCCATCCGCCCGGTGCTGACATCCTCGCGCACGGTGCGCGTCAGCGGGCGATGCGGCAGCCGGGTGAAGTCGGGCGGCGGTGCAGCCGCCGGTGGCCCGAACGGTGCGAGTTGCCCATCCTCGGGGCGCGGCGTACGCACGGGCAGCGAGACCCAACTCGCGGCGCCGGTCTCGACCGTGAGGCCGACCCGCGTCGGCGACGGCCAGATCCACGGCCAGTAGCCGGGCGTGATCGCAACACGTAGCCGATTGCCGCGGGCGAAACGATGGCCGATGACCTTCAGCTGCACTGCGACATCCTCGAGACGCCCTGGCTCCATCGGGACGGGTTCGGCATGCGATGACCGGTGCGTGAGGTTGAGCACCCCGCGTGTGATCAGCGTTGACGCGCCATCCGGTGCAACTTCACACAGGCGCACGACGACGAAGCCGCACGGGCGATCCACGGCGACTCGGAGTCCGGCTTCGACGAAGCCGAGCACTTCGACGTCGCTCTCGAGCGGCTCGGAATCGAACGTGATCGACAACGCGTCCTCGAACCGCTGATCCGTCGGCCAGTCGGTGTCGCGCCCCCACCCGATCCAGTTGCCCGCGTCGCGTCCCTGCCGCTCATCGGAGGCGATCACGCGGACGCCCGGGGCACCCGCCTGATCACGGAGGCCACCGTCCGTCAGGTGCAGGCGCAACTCCGGGCGCTCGGCTGGCGGCCACACAGGCTCCGCAACCCAGCGCCCAGGACGCTCCTCATAGCCGGGCGCCGGAGGCATCGGATCCTGCATCCAGGCCCGCAGCATTGGCTCATCGAGGATGCCGTTGTCAATCCCCTTGAGCGCGCAGTCCCAGAAGCGCAGGCACTCCTGCAGAAACCCGATTTGCGGTTTCGGAAGCGCGTGATGCGGATAGAGATGCGCCCACGGACCGATCAACCCCTTGCGCGGACCGTTGTATCCCTCGAGGAAGCGCGGAATGGCGTTGGGGTAGCCATCGTTCCAGCCCCCGACCATGTAGACCGGGATCTCGATCGCGTCGTAGTCCTCGCACACCGACCCGTGCTGCCAGTACGCGTCACGGCGCTGATGGGTAAGCCACTCCTCAACCCATGGCGTCTGCTGCTCCAACCGGTCCAACCACATATCCCGCCATGCATCACCGACGACCGCTGGGTCCGGCGGACGCGCGTTGGCCGCAAGCATCGTCGAGGCCCACGAGAGCATGTCGGAGGCGAGGACGCAGCCGCCGATGTAATGCACGTCATCGGCGTAGCGGTCATCGGTCGAGCAGACGCTGATGATGCCGCCAAGCGCAGGTGGACGGCGTGCGGCCACCTGCAGGCCGTTGAACCCTCCCCACGACTTGCCGATCATGCCGACGCGCCCGCTGCACCAGGGCTGCGCGGCGATCCACGCGATCACGTCCAGCGCGTCATCCTGCTCCTGCAGCAGGTACTCATCAAGCATCAGCCCCTCGGAGTCACCGCTGCCGCGCAGGTCGACGCGAATCGACGCGTAGCCGTGGGCGGCGAAGTAGGGATGGATCGTCGCATCGCGCTCCATCGTCGCGTCGTTCTTGCGGTAGGGGATGTACTCGAGTACCGCGGGAACAGGCTCTGCGGGTTCGGCCTCGGGCAGCCAGATGCGGGCTGCGAGGCGCACGCCGTCGCCCATGGTGATCCAAACATGCGACAGCTCGTGCACCGAAGACGTCATGCGAGGATCGTAGCCGTAAGACCGCCCGTAAACGAGGCGAAACGCGAGTACGATCCCGGAATGCTCTCCGACCACGCAGTCGCCTACGGCCCCGGTGTGAACGTGCAGAAGAACGTGCGCATCCCGATGCGCGACGGACTCCACCTCGGCGCCGATCTCTACCACCCGGCCGATATGGATGGGCCGCTGCCGGTCGTGATGGAGTACATCCCGTACCGCAAGGACGAGGTGCCCCCGGGCGACCGTTTCTACGGGGCGCTGCCCCTCCACGGCTACATCGTCGCGCGCGTGGATATTCGCGGAACGGGTGCCTCCGAGGGCGTGGTGATCGACGAGTACGTCGAGCAGGAGCAGTTGGATGGCTACGACGCCATCGAGTGGATCGCTGCGCAGCCCTGGTGCACGGGCGACGTCAACATGATGGGGATCTCGTACGGCGGATTCACATCGCTTCAGGTCGCCACCCACCAGCCCCCGCACCTGCGGTCGATCATCCCGATGTACTTCACCGACGATCGCTACACGGACGACTGCCATTACCGCGGCGGCCATATGCGCAAGTACTACGACGCGTCGTTCTACGGCAACTTCATGATCGCCTACAACGCCCTGCCGCCCTATGCGGAGTGGGCGCCCAACTGGGCCGAGATCTGGGAGGAGCATCTCGCGCGCAACGCGCCGTACATCCTCACGTGGCTCGAGCACCAGACCGACGATGCCTACTGGCGACACGGCTCGGTCGGTGACATCGCGGATCGCATCACCTGCCCTGTCTTCATGATCGGCGGCTGGCGTGACGGATATCCGAATCCCCCGCTCCGCCTCTACGAGCGCCTGCAGTGCCCCAAGAAGGCGCTGATCGGGCCGTGGAACCATCAGGTGCCCGACGCCGCCGTCCCTGGCCCCCGGATCGACCACCTGCAGGAGGTCGCACGGTGGTTGGATCACTGGTGCAAAGGCGCCGACAACGGTGTGATGGAGGAGCCGCCGGTGGTCGTGTTCATGCAGACGCACGAGCGCCCCGACGCAGACCGCCTCGAGGCCGCCGGCGAGTGGCGTGCCGAACAGGAGTGGCCGATTCCCGGCGCGACCACGATGACGCTCGCGCTGGACGCCAACCATCGTCTCGCGCTCGGCGACGCGGAGGAGGGCGCTGATGCGCTCGAGTACGACGCCCGCGTGGGCACGACCGCGGGCCTCTGGTCGGGTGGGCTGGCATTCGGACAGTCCGGCGATCAGCGCCCCGACGAGGCGCTCTCCGCCGTCTACACCTCTGAGCCGCTCGACGAGCCACTGTCGATCCTGGGTCGTGCGCGCGCGACGCTGCACGTGACGACCTCCGCGCAGGTGCTCGGCTTCTGCGTGTCCGTCTCCGACGTAGCGCCAGATGGGACCTCGCACCTGGTTGCGAAGGGCATGCTGAACGGCACCCGTCGGCATTCGCTGACCGACCCCGAGCCCCTGGTTCCCGGCGAGCGGACGGAGATCCTGGTCGAGATCGACTGCACGGCCTGGCGCTTCGCGGCCGGGCATCGGATTCGCGTCGCGATCGCAAACGCGGACTGGCCGAATGTGTGGCCCACACCGGAACCCGCGTCATCCCTCATCCACCGCGGCCCCGGCGCTTCAAGCATCGACCTGCCGGTCGTACCAGCCACCGGGTCGGCGGTCCCCCCGGTCTTCGCGCCGTCGCCGATCGATCCGCTGCGCCAGCGCGAGCGCTTCGCCCCGCCCACCTGGGAGGTCGTGCAGGACGCGCTGTCCCGCCGCATGCAGGTGCGCCTGATGGAGCGCGACGAGTCGCGCATCACCGCAGCGACCGCGGTCGAGCGGGAGTTCGAGCTTCGCGCCGAGGTGGATGCAGACGATCCGGCACACGCCTCCGCCTGGGGGCGACACGTGAGCACGATCCGACGTCCGGGGTCGGAGACGTCCGCAACGTCGACCGTGCTGATCGAAGGCGCAGCGACGCACTTCCACGTCACGATCGATCTGGAGGTACGGGTCAACGACCTGCCCCACCATGCGCAGCGCTGGGTTCGATCCGTCCCGCGTTCGCTGCTGTAGATTTCGTCTGTGGACCGCGATGACTGCATGGCCTTTCTCGAAGGCCCACCGTCGCGGACGGCAGCCATCTCGACCTCGCGCGCCGACGGAACGAATCTGACCGTTCCCGTCTGGTACCGCGTCGAGGACGGACACATGCTGATTTGGACGGATCGCAGCCGAGCCTGGCCGAAGCACATGATCCTTCACGGCTACGCATCGTTCAGCGCGGCCGAGGAGGCCCACCCGTACCGGGCGGTGGTAGGCGAGGGCTTTGCCGAGGTGCTGACGGATGGCGAGATCGATGTCGATCGCGAGATCCGCCTCATCGTGGAGCGCTACATCCACCCCGACCTCACCGAGGCGTACGCCGCTAAGTGGGCGCACCTGCGGGACATCGCCCGGATTCGCATTGACCGCCTCTCAGGGTGGTCGCTCGGGTACTAGCCCGTGTGCCGCAGGCCATCAAGCCGCGGCCGACGCTCCGGAACGTCGAGCCAAGGGCGCTGCCGTTCGAGTGCGGCGGCCACGCGGAAGGCGCGCAGGTCGTCGTACGTGCGCGCCACGATCTGCACGGATATCGGCAGCCCGTTCACCCCCAGGCCGCATGGCATGGCGATGATCGGCAGGCGAGCGATCATGTTGAACGCGTGGAGCAACGAGGGCTGGTAGTCGCAATCGAAGACGCGGCCGGCGACCTCGATCGTCTCCCACGGCATGGCATCGGCACGGATCTCCTGCGTCACGAACGCCGGGCAGATCAACGCGTGATACCGCTCGAGCAACGGCCCCAATGTCCGGTACATGTCCGCCGCCACCTCGTACGTCCAGAGAAATCGCTCCTGACCGCAGGTGCCCGCTCGTTGGGCGTACCAGGCCGTGTAGTCGCACACCAGCTCGGGGTGGTTCTCCCAGACGCGGGCGAAACCACGCCCGAACAGGTGATCAAGATAGGCTCGCGCCGCCTCCGTGACCTCGTCTCCCCAGCCGAGGTCGACTTCTTCCAGCGTGGCCCCGGCAGCCTCCAGCTGCTCCCGAGCCGTGGCGAGTCCCGCAGCAATCGCCGGGTCGACGACGCCGTTGCCGCAGTCGACGGTCCAGGCGATGCGCCACCCTTCGATGCCCGCCGGATCGCTGGGGATGCGCAGCCGCTGCCGCAGCGTGGCTGCGTCCTCGGGGTGCGGTCCCGCGCCGACGTTCTGGATGAGCGCGCAATCCGCCACCGTCCGCGCAAGTGGACCTACATGCTCGTACGGATCGAGGTTGTCGGGCGTCACCTCGGGATTGCGGCCGTGCGGGGGCATGTACCCGACCACCCCGCACTGCGCTGCGGGGTATCGGATGGAGCCACCGATGTCGGTTCCCGTGGCAATCGTGGATGTCCCAGCAGCCAGCGACGCACCGGACCCGCCTGACGATGCGCCACAGGTCAGCGCCGCGTCCCAGGGATTCCGTGTCACGCCGTTCAGGCGCGATGCCGTGATCCACGCGCACGCGAATTCGGGCGACGTGGTGCGTGCGTGCACGATCGCACCCGCCCGGATCAAGCGCTCGACCCACGGGTGCGAGCGCGTGGCCGGTGGGTCGTCGCGATGCACCAGCGAGCCGTGCGTCGTCGTCGTACCGCGCACGGCCATCGTCTCCTTGACGCCGAGCGTGAGGCCTTCGAGGCGTCGCGGGCGACCCTCGCGATAGCGCTTCTCGGCCGCGATCGCCGCCGTGCGGGCAGAGGCGTACAACGTCTCCGAGAAGGCGTTGATGACCGGCTCGACGACCTCGGCGCGCGCGATCTGCGCTTCCAGCACCTCCACCGGCGAAAGGTCCCCCGACGAGAAGAGACGACGTTGCTCCGTTGCCGAGAGATAGGCGAGATCAGCGCTGTCCACCGCTAGGCCCCGAGTCGGCGTTCGAGGAAGTCGCGAATCACCGCGAGATAGGCCTCGGCTTCCTTCTCGAGAATCGTCAGGTGGCTGGAGTTGCCGAAGATGACGTACTCGTTGTCGGGAATCCCCTCGGCAAGCGGCCGGCTGCACCGCTCCGGTGTCAGCTCGTCGTACCACCCGCACACGATCAGCGCGGGCACGGCGATCTCACCCAGCCGATCGGTGATGTCGAAGTGCGCCTGCGGACCGGTGCCCATGAACTCATGCGGTCCCCACAGGGCATAGGCAGGACCCATCGCGGGGAAGTACTTCGCCGTCAGCTCTTCCAACTCGGCGCGTGACGTGGCTGCGTCGTACGGGCTCGACCGGTAGACGTAGCGTGCGTAGAGCTCCGCGACAGCGTCCAGGTACTCCGGATCCTCGAGCGTGCCGGCGCCCTCGTGACGGAGCATGGCAGCGTGCCGTTCTGCTCCGAGCGAGACGCGGTGATCCGAGATATCGAGGAGATAGGCTCGACCGTTGGCGTACGTGTTCGAAAGAACCAGCGCCTCGACGTTCTGCGGGAAATCGAGGGTGTAGGCGAGTGCGAGCATGCCGCCCCACGACTGCCCGTAGAGACTCACCGCCCCAAGCCCGAGTGTCGTCCGCACCGTCTCCAGCTCGTCGATGAAGCGTTGGACCTGCCACAGGCTCGGATCCTCCGGCCAATCGGAATCTCCGCTCCCCAGCTGGTCGTAGAGCACGAGGCGCATATCCTCGCCGAGCACCTCGTTGAGGCGCCCGATGTAGGCGCTGCTGGGGCCCGGGCCGCCATGCAACCCGACCAGCGTGCGGGACCCGGAGCCGTACACGCGGTAGGCGATGGTGTATCCGCCCTCGACCTCGAGCCGCCCCTCGTCCGCGAGTTCCGCCGGCGTCACTCGCGCATTCCGTTGCAGCATGGTCCTCGCTCCGTTCGGTGTTGTCGTGCTCTCGCGATTAGTGACATGAACCGTATACCGGTGCGCACGATTCAGCCACCCCTAGGAGCAGGCGGTCCTTGTTGCCCCGGCTCCTGAATGCCGATCTCGTTAACAGAGGGGTCAGACCCCTCTGTTAACTACCGCCGCAGATCAGACGACCGTTCGTTAACAGAGGGGTCTGACCCCTCTGGTAACCAACGGCTACTCCTGGATGCCGATCTCGCGCTGGTCGTGGTCCTTGTCGATCGGCACGACGCTGCGGACGGCGATCGTGACGCCGACGATGATGATCACGCCGCCGACCGCCTCCCTCCAGTCAAGGCGCTCGCTCAGGAGCAGCGAGGAGAAGAGGACGCCGATGAACGGCTGCAGCGGCATCAACGCGACGGCACGAGCGGAGCCGGCTCGGTGGATCGCGACGAACCAGAAGAGGTTCGCGAGGATCAGCGAGCCGACCAGCGCGTAGATGATCGCGACCCAGGACGACGCGACCAGCTGGCTCCAGTCCATCGAGAGCGCCTGCGGCACGCCGACGATGCCGATCAGCGGCGCGCCGACCATCATCATGATCGCCGACACGTGCATGGCGCTGTAGTCCTTCAGCAGCGGGCGGACCAGGACGCTGTACATGCCCCACGTGATCGGCGCGCCGAAGGCGATCAGGATGCCCTTCGCACTGCCGAACGACATCGTCGCCCCCGTGCCGATCAGCACGAGGAAGACGCCGACGGCGGAGATGCCGACGGCCGGCCAGAACAGCGGCTTGACGAACTCCCAGCCCAGCGCGCGTGCGAGCAGCGCGGCCCAGAGCGGCGTGGTCGCGAACACGAGCGTCACCACGGACGCCGTGGTCTCCTCGAGCGCGTACATGAAGGCGTACTGGTTGATGGCGATGCCGATCGCGCCGCCGATCACGAACAGCGGGATGTCCTTGCGCCGCACCCGCAGCGAGCGCTCGCGCCACAGCACGTAGGCGACATAGATGACGCCGCCGGAGGCGAAGCGGATGAACGAGAACGCCATCGGGCTCCACCCGTCGAGGCCGATCTTGACGACGGGGATGTTGAGCGCCCACAGGACGATCGTGGTGAGCGTGAGGAGCAGCGCGAGATCCAGCTTCGATGCCTGCTTCGCCCCCACACGACGAGGGTACGCCATCGCACCCGTCACCCGCCGCACGCGCGCCCCGTACACTGCCGCCGTGCGCACGCTCCAGATCCAGCATGACCACACGAACCTGCTCGGCGCCTTCCACGACGCCTTCCACGGCGCCGGCGAGGTCGACGTCTGGCGGACGTTCGAGGATCCCGCGCC
>CAZPQP010000015.1:0-19822 GCA_964588635.1 uncultured Bifidobacterium sp. | reverse complement strand
TCACGTGCGTCTCGTACCGCAACCCGAACCTGCTCGCCGACATGGCGCGCACCGTGGATCACATCTCCGGTGGCCGCCTGGTGCTCGGGCTCGGCTCGGGCTGGTTCGAGCCGGACTACACCGCATTCGGCTACGAGTTCGGGACCGCCATCACCCGCCTGCACGCCTTCCGCGACGCGCTGCCGGTGATCCGCCATCGCGTCGAGATCGGCAACCCGCCGCCGGTGCGCGGGAAGATCCCGATCATGATCGGCGGCGGCGGCGAGAAGGTGATGCTGCGCCTCGTCGCCGAGCACGCCGACATCTGGCACGGCTTCGGCACGCCGGACGAGATCCGGCACAAGTGCGGCGTCCTCGACGCGCACTGCGCGGCGATCGGCCGCGACCCGGCCGAGATCGAGCGCAGCATCATGTTCGAGGCGCACGAGCTGGTGGATGCCGACGACGCGCTCTTCGACGCCTACGTCGATGCCGGCGCCACCTACTTCTTCTACTCGGGCGCCGGACCCGCCTACGACCTCGCCGGCCTGCGCCAGCTGCTCGACTGGCGCGCCCGGCGTTCAGGTTCCGATTGGGGTCAGACCCCAATCGGAACCTGAACGCCGTCGCCGCCGACTACGCTGTCGGACATGCCGATCTCCGACGACACCCGTGCGCTGCTCGAGCAGCCGATCTTCGCCAGCCTCGCCACCATCGGCCCCGACGGGCATCCGCAGGTCACCGTCGTCTGGCTGCACGTGGAGGGCGACAAGGTCGTCTTCAACACCGCCGCCGGGCGCGCGAAGCACCGCAACATGGAGGCCGACCCGCGCGTGACGGTCCTCCTGCTCGATCCCGACAACGGCTATCGCTACGCGGAGCTGCGCGGCACCGTCTCCATGACGGAGGAGGGCGGCGATCAGGGCATCGACGATCTCTCCATGAAGTACCTCGGCAAGCCGTACCCGTTCCGCCGTGAGGGCGAGACGCGCGTGCAGATCGAGATGGACGTCAACTCCGAGCACTGGATGGGCTGAGACATGGCACGAGCGATTCGCATCGGGTACCAGGCACGACCGCAGCACGGCTCCTACGACGCGATGCGCGCGTCGTGGATCGAGGCCGAGGCGCTCGGCGTCGACGCGATCTACAACTGGGACCACTTCTACCCGCTGTACGACGATCCGGACGGCCCGCACTTCGAGTGCTGGACGCTGATCGCCGCGCTCGCCGAGGCCACGAGCCGCGTCGAGGTCGGCGCGCTCGTCACGTGCATGTCGTACCGCAACCCGAACCTGCTCGCCGACATGGCGCGCACCGTCGACCACATCTCGAACGGGCGCCTGACGCTCGGCATCGGCTCCGGCTGGTTCGAGAAGGACTACACCGAGTTCGGCTACGAGTTCGGCACGGCGATCACGCGCCTGCACGCGTTCCGCGACGCGATCCCGGTGGTCAAGGAGCGCATGGCGATCGGCAACCCGCCGCCGGTGCGCGGGAAGATCCCGATCATGATCGGCGGCGGCGGCGAGAAGGTCATGCTCAAGCTCGTCGCCCAGCACGCCGACATCTGGCACGGCTTCGGCACGCCCGACGAGATCCGCCACAAGTGCGAGGTCCTCGACGCGCACTGCGCGACGGTCGGTCGCAACCCCGCCGACATCGAGCGCAGCATCATGCTCAACGACGAGGAGATCTCGCGCGATCCGGCCGAGCTCGACGCCAAGCTGCAGGAGTTCATCGACGCCGGCGCCACGTTCTTCATCTACGGCGCCTCGGGTCCCGAGTGGCCCCTCGACGGCCTCAAGACGCTGCTCGACTGGCGGGCGGGGCGCTAGCCCCACCCGCCGTCAGGCGACCTACCAGCGGACGGCGACGCCCGAGCCGGGCATCTCGAGGACGCGGTCGAAGCGCACCTCGGTGAGATCGATTTCGGGCTCCCGATCCAGGATCAGCGAGGTGATCAGCTTGCCCGTCATCGGGCCGGCGGCATTGCCGTAGACGTGGCCGGCACCGAGGAAGAGCCCGGGGATCGGCTCGTCGATGATCGGCGCCGTATCGCTGGTGAAGGGCAGGACCCCGGCCCAGACGCGGTCGACCGCGACGTCGCAGAGGCCCGGGAAGTCCTGGACGATCGACTGCAGCGAACGCGCGAGGCCCTCGACGGTGGGGCGCAGGTCGATCTCGTCGGGGTAGTCCATCGCGCAGCCCATCAGGATCTCGCCGTTCTTGCGCTGGGACATGAGCTCCAGCACCTCAATGTTGGCCTCGTCCTCGTACGGCTCCGTGAAGTGCTCGGCGTTCCAGCTCGGCAGGTCGCGGAAGAGGCGGTACTGCTTGGTGACGAGCGGGCCGTACACGAGCGGCTCCACCTTGATCTCGGGCACGGGAACCGTCGCCGCGACCTGCAGGCGCTCGCCGCCCACGCCCAGCTCGATCCCGACGGTGGCGGCGAGCTTGCGCGCCCAGGCGCCCGCGCCGAGCACGACGGCGTCGGCCTCGAAGCGGCCCTCCGCGGTCTCGACGCCGACGACGCGGTCGCCCTCCTTGATGAGGTGGTGGACGGCGACGCCCTCACGGATATCGGCGCCGGCCTGCCGCGCGCCCTCGGCGAGCGAGCGGACGAGCAGCGGCGTGTTGATGCACGCGTCGGCCGGGCAGTACGAGGCGCCGAGCACGTCCTGGCGGATCGGCTCGACCATGCGGCGCACCTCAGCGCCGTCGATGTGCTCCATCGGGTAGCCGTCGGCCTGCACCGTCTCCACGAACTCGCGGACGATCTCGCCCTGCTCCTCCGTCGTGTAGAAGATGATGCCGCCGCTGGCGCGGAACTCGAAGTCGAGCGGCAGCTCGTCCTTGAGCGTGTTGTAGAGCTCGCGTCCGGCGAGGCTGACCTCGCGACCGAAGCCGGGATTGCGCGTGTGCAGCCAGACGAAGCCGGGGTTGCGCCCCGACGCGCCGTGGGCCACCACGGTCTCCTCGAACAGCGTCACCTGCTTGCCCTCGCGGGCCAGGTAGTACGCGCACGCCGTGCCGACGATGCCGCCGCCGACGATCGCGATCTTCTCGATGCTCATCCCGTTCCTCCGTTTTGATCGGATATCGAATCACTATGCTTCGGCCGATGGCCTCGGCCCCCACTGTCAAGAGCGCCTACGCCTACGAGGAGATCCGCACGCGGATCGCCGATGGGCGCCTGGAGCCCGGTACCCGTCTGCGCCTGCGCGAGCTCGGTGACGAGCTCGGGCTCAGCGAGATGCCCGTTCGCGAGGCGCTGCGGATGCTGCAGCGCGACGGCATGGTCGAGATCCAGGATCATCGTGGTGCGACGGTAACCGAGATCTCGCTGGCGGACGTGCTCGATCGCGTCTCGGCGCGCATGTGGCTCGAGGCGCTCGCGATGGAGCAGTCCGTGCCGGGCCTCACGGCCGAGGCCTGCGCAACCGCCGAGGCGGCCTTCGCGGCGCTCGACGCCGCGGTGGCGGCCAATGACTCCGCGGCCTTCAGTCGCGCCAACCGCGATTTCCACGAGGCACTCGAATCGGGTGCGACGGTCGCGCTCGCCGAGTTGATCGGCGGCCTCTGGGACAGCGCGTGGCTGGCGCGGCGCCAACGGAGCCTGTTCGGTGAGGAGCCCGGCCGCATGGAACGCGCGCAGGGGGAGCATCGGATCCTGCTCGATGCTGCGCTCGCCGGCGATGCGGCGGCGGCGCGCGACGCGATGATCGTGCACCGCGAGGCGACGGTCCGCACCTGGAGCGGACTCGCGGCGCGCAGTGCCGGGCTCGCTCACGACGCCGCCTCCGCGGAGGCGTAGCCGCCGTAGTAGTCGACGTGCGGACCGGCCTCGTCCTCGACGCCGTCGAACCGCTGCGGGGCGAACGGCAGCATCAGTGGATCGCGGGTGCCGGTGACGATCTCCTGCACGAGGAGCGCTGCGCTGACGGGCGCCAGCAGCATCCCGCGCCCCGACCAGCCGTGCAGGCCGTAGAGCCCTTCGACGCCGGAGTACGCGCCCACGATGGGGCTGCGGTCGGGCGTGTACTCATAGGTGCCGGCCCACTGGCGCACGGCGTGCAGGCCGAGCAGCGACGGCGCCTTGAGCGCGAGCAGCGAGGCGGTGCGCGTGGCGAACTGCAGGCTCGAGTCGTGGTTGTAGCCGGCGGGCTCATCGGGGTCCGTCACGCCCGCCACGATCTCGCCACGCAGCGTCTGGTTGAACCAGCCCTCGAACGGCCGGTAGAACGTGACGGCCTGGTCCATGATCGGCTTGATCGAGTGCGTGACGAGCGCCTCGCGCCGCATCGGATGGGTCGGCACGTGGACACCCGCGGTCTCCGCGAGCCCGCGGGCCTTGGAGTCGGCGGCGTTGATCACGGCGTCGGCCTCGATGCGCCCGGTGGTCGTCTCGACCGCGACGACGGCGCCGCCGGCGACCTCGAAGCCGAGCACCTCGACGCCGAGCCGCACGTCGATGCCACGTTCGCGCGCGGCGAGGTAGGCGCCGTGGACGGCCGCGTCGTGGTGCACGAGGTGCGCGGAGGAGAGGGCCGAGCCGACGGGCCGCTCGCCGCCCTGCAGGATGGGCACGCGCTGCAGCGTCGTCGCGCTGTCGTAGAGGCGCGCATCGATCCTCGTCTCGCGCCACATCGGCTCGAGTGCGCCGAGATGCGCCGCCTCGTCGTCGCCGTAGAGGACGAGCGCGTACGTGGTGGGAAAGAGCAGCGGGTTGCGTCCCCCGAGCAGCGTGTCGATCCGCAGCCAGTAGTCGCTGGCGGCGATCGAGATGCGCGTGAGCTCCTCGGTGAGCTGCATCCGGCGGATGCGGCCGACGTTGCGACCGGAGTTGCCGCCGCCCGGGTACCCGCGCTCGAGCACGGTGACGGCGCAGCCCGCGGCGTGCGCCTCGAGGGCGGCGATCAGGCCGGCGATGCCAGCGCCGACGATGACGACGCGCTTAGCTGTCATGTCCGCAGGCGAGGTCGGCGAGGCGGGTCAGGCGGGCGAAGGGTCGCGGCGTGATCGGGCGCGGCTCGACGCCGAGGTCGCGCAGCGTCGTCAGCACGGCGCCCTGGCAGAGCTTGCCCTGGCACGCGCCCGTCATCGCGCCGGTGCGGCGCTTGACGAGCTCGACGTCCCGTAGGCCGCTGGCGACGGCGGCCTCGAGGTCGCGGACGCGGACGTCCTCGCAGGTGCAGGCGAAGGCGTCGCGGTTCGTCGAGCAGCCCGGGAGCTCTGTGCGCGCGGCCGCACGGCCGCGCAGCTCGATCCAGGCGGGCAGCTCGTCGGGCAGCACGACGGGAAGCGGTCC
This sequence comes from uncultured Bifidobacterium sp., assembly GCA_964588635.1. Lineage (GTDB taxonomy): Bacteria > Actinomycetota > Thermoleophilia > Gaiellales > F1-60-MAGs149 > F1-60-MAGs149. The sequence goes on along the minus strand of CAZPQP010000015.1, from coordinate 14,532 downwards.
GGGGCCGAGCACGCCGCGCGATCCCGCGAGGAGCGCAAGCTCGACGGCGGGCTGATCGAGGGCGAGTGCCACCACGTCGCAGGCGATCGTGCGACCACCGAGCTCGATCGCCTCGACGCTGCTCCGCCCGGCGATTCGCGACGGCAGGTCGGCGCCGAGATGCGCGATCGAGCAATGCCCGGCGAGCGCCGCGCTCACGTCGTCATGGCGAGCCGCCGGCGCGATCACCGCGATGCGGATCCCGCGCAGGTCGGCGCCCTGCGCGAGGTACCGCTGCAGCGCGTCGAGGTGAATGACGCCCGGCAGGTCGTTGCCGAGGATCGGCGGCAGGCGCAGGTGGGCGCCCGTCGCGAGCACGAGTCGCTCGCAGTGGACTTCGAGCAATTCGCCCGGCGCCGTGACGGCGACGACGCCGTCGGCGTAGACGCCGAACGCCGTCGAGCCGGCGTCTGCGTTGACGATCATGGCGCCGGCATCGGCGTGATCGGGGTCGCCTACGTGCAGCACCGGCACCTCGACGACGCGGCGCACGGGCGGCGCGATGTCCGGGGCGGGCGGCAGGCCCGGGGCCGAACTCAGGTGGCGGATCGCGCCGAGGTAGCGGCCGCGCAGCGCGCGCGGGCGCAGGAGTCGGCGCTCCCAGAACCACGGGAGCTGGCGCTCGGCGGGAAGGCCGAGCAGGCGGAGTGGATCGCGGCGCGATGGAGTGACCGCAGCGGCGGGCGTGCAGCACAGCGCCTCGCCGGTGGCGGGGTCGCTGCCGCACTGCCCGCAGGTGCCGTTGCCGCAGACGCCGGAACGGGGCCGATGGAGTCGGAAGCTCCGGCCCGTGCCGGGGTGGCCGTCGGCGAGCGCGCGGGCGCTCACCGAAAGCCCTGTCTGGGGTCCACTCACATTTGATACGATATCAAACATGTCGAACGTCACGCGGATTCCCCCCAACGCTCCCGAGTCTGCCCGGGAGGTGCCACTCGCCGAGATCGCCGAGCGGGTGATCGGCTCCTATATGGGCGTCTGTGCAGGGGAGTCGCTGGTCATCATCGTCGATGACGGAGCGGATCTCCAGATCGGCAACGCCCTCTACGCCGCGGGGCTCGCCGTCGGCGCCGATGCCGCGCTCGTTCGCGTGCCGATGCGCGCCCACTCCGGCGCCGAGCCGCCTTCCGCGGTGGCCGCGGCGATGGCCGGAGCCGATGTCGTCGTCAGCGTGACGAAGCGCAGCCTGTACCACACGCGCGCCACCGGCGAGGCCAAGGCCGCGGGCACGCGTGGTGCGATGAATGCTCCCTCGACCGTCGATGCCTGGACGCACGGCGCCATGACGGCGGATCACCACGAGATCCGCAAGACCGCCGAGCGCGTGGCCGATCGCCTGCGCGGCGCCGATCGCGTCCGCGTCACGTCGCCGGCCGGCACGGACGTCGAGATGTCGATCCTCGGCCGCGCCCCGAAGGCCTGGCTCACGGCGATCTGCCGCAACCCGGGTGAGATCTCGGCGTACCCGGGTGGCGAGGTCTCCCTGCCGCCACTCGAGGGCACGACCAACGGCGTCATGGTGCTCGAGTACGTGATGACCGACCTCGGCGCGCTGTCGGAGCCGCTGCACCTGGAGGTCGTCGACGGGCTCGTGACGACCATCACCGGCGGCCCCGAGGCCGAGCGCCTCGAGGCGATGATCGAGGGCGTCGAGGGCGCCCGCAACATCGGCGAGCTCGGCATCGGGCTCAACCCGCTCGCCCGGCTGAGCGCCGACATCACGGAGTCGAAGAAGCGCGCCGGTACCGCGCACATGGCGATCGGCGACAACGCCGGTGGCTACGGCGGCGTCGTCGAGTGCGATCTCCACCTCGACGGGATGATCTTCGAGCCGACGATCATCGTCGACGGCGAGCCGCTGATGGTGGACGGCGAGCTCCAGCTGTGAGCGCAGACGAGATCCGGTCGCGTACGCGGGCGCTCGAGGGCGCCGGGCTGCGCACCTTCGGCACCGACGACCCGATCGTCTGGGAGCGCACGGCGGGAGCGCGGGTCTGGGATGCCGACGGCAACGAGTACCTCGAGATGAATGGCGGCTTCGCCGCGGCCTCGGTCGGGTTCTGCCATCCGCGGGTCACCGCGGCAATCGTCGAGCAGGCTGGCGTCATGACGCACTGCCCGTCTGCGGCCCCGTCGCAGGTGCGCGCCGACTTCTACGAGCGGCTGATCGGCATCGCCCCCGAGCCGCTGACGCGCGTGATCCCCGCGATCACCGGTTCCCAGGCCACGGAGATCGCCGTGGCCCTCGCCCGCGCGACGACGGGGCGCCGTGAGGTGATCGCCTTCGGCGGCGGCTACGTCGGCCGGTCGCCGGGCAGCGTCGCCTTCGCCGGCAAGCCGTCGTACCGGGCACCGCTCGGCGTGCCCGCCGGTGGGCAGTTCCTGCCGTATCCGGATCCCTACCGCTCGCAGTGGGCGCTCGGTGCCGACCCGGGCGAGGCCGTGCTCGCGCTCCTCGACCACTATCTCGACGACGCGGGCTCGGGCGTCGAGAAGCCCGCCTGTCTGCTGCTCGAGCCCGTCCAGGGCAATGGCGGCGCCGTCGCGCCGAGCGATGCGTTCCTGCAGGGTCTGCGCGAGCGTTGCGATCGCCACGGGATCCTGCTCGTGTTCGACGAGATCCAGTGCGGTTTCGGACGCACCGGTCGCATGTGGGCGTGCGATCACGCGGGTGTCGTGCCGGATCTGATGACCGTCGGCAAGGGCATCGGCGGCGGCCTCGCGGTTTCCGCCGTGCTCGGCCGCGAGTCGGCGATGGGCACCTGGTCGCCCGATGCCGTCTCGTCGACGTTCCTCACCAACGCCCTCGGCTTCGCCGCGGGTATCGCCGCGATCGACGTCCTGCTCGATGAGCAGCTCGTCGCGCGTGCCGAGGTGCTCGGAGATCGCGCGCTCGGTCGCCTGCGTGCCGGCCTCGACGACGTCCCGCACGTCGGTGACATCCGTGGGCGCGGCCTCCTGATCGGCATCGAGCTGGTGGAGTCGCGCGAGACGCTCGAACCGGCGCGGGACCGCACACGCCTCGTGATCCGCCGGATGCGCGAGCGCGGGGTGATCGTCGGCCATTCCGGCCGCAACATGAACGTCGTCAAGCTGTCGCCGCCCCTCGTCACCGAGGACGCGGATTGGGATCGGGTCATCGACGACCTCGTCGAGGTCATCGCAACTGCAACGGAAGGGAGTGCGTCGTGATCGAGTGCGCGCATCTGATCGACGGCGAGTGGATCGCCGAGGGCGAGCGGTTCGAGTCGTTCGCGAGCTACGACGGATCGCCCGTCGGTCGTGCGCCGATCGCCGACGCGGCGATGGTGGATCGCGCCGTGCAGGCCGCCCGCCGCGCGCTGGTCGAGAGCGACTGGACGACCCGTCGTGCTGCGGATCGCGGCGCCGTGCTGCTCGAGCTCGCCAACCGGCTCGAGGCGATCATCCCCGAGATCTCCGAGCTCTCGACCCGCGAGATGGGCAAGCCGATCCGCCTGATGCGCGACCGCGAGATGAAGGGCGCCGTCGACAAGTTCCGCTACTTCGCGGGCGCCGGCCGCCTGCTCGACGGCACCGTCACCGGTGCGTCGCCGGCGAACGTGCTCGACATGACCGTCACGCAGCCGATCGGCGTCTGCGCGCTGATCATCCCGTGGAACGATCCGGTCGACCTGGCCGTGCGCAAGATCGGCGCCGCCATGGCGGCTGGGTGCACCATGGTCGTGAAGACGTCGGAGGAGACCCCCGCCTCGACCGAGGCGCTGTTCCGGCTGCTCGACGATCTGCCGGGCCTACCCAACGGTGTCGTCAACATGATCCACGGGCCGGGCGATCCGACCGGTGAGGCGCTGATCTCGCACCCTGGTATCGACAAGATCTCCTTCACGGGCTCCACGCCGACGGGCAAGCGCATCGCCGAGGTCGCCGCGCGGCGCCTCACGCGCGTCTCGCTCGAGTGCGGTGGCAAGGCCCCGTGCCTGGTGTTCGACGATTGCTACAAGGAGAAGTGCATGGACGCGCTCGCCTACGGCGCGTTCATCTACGGCGGCCAGTCGTGCACCGCGGCGACGCGGATCATCGTCGAGGACCGCTTCTACGACGAGTTCGTGGCGGGGCTGATCAGCCGTGCGGAGAAGATGCCCGCCGGCGACCCGCTTGACGAGGGCACGCTGCTCGCACCGCTGGTCTCGGACCGCCAGGCCGCTCGCGTCCAGGCCTTCCTCGACACGGTCGAGCGCGACGGCGGCCGCTTCCTGCTTGGCGGCACGCTCGACGGGCGCTACTGCCCGCCGACTATCGTCGCTGACCTCGAGCCCGACGCCGAGGTCGCCTGCACCGAGGTCTTCGGCCCGGTTGTGACGGTCTTCCGCGCCCGCGATGAGGAGCACGCGCTCGCGATCGCCAACTCCACTCGCTACGGCCTCGGCGGCAGCGTGTGGACGTCCGACATCACGCGCGCGCTGCGCCTGACCAAGCGCCTCGAGTTCGGCGACATCTGGATCAACACGCACTACATCCGCCAGTCCGAGACCCCGTTCGGTGGCTGGAAGGAGAGCGGCATCGGCCGCGAGCTCGGCCTCGCCGGCATGCGCGAGTACCTGTCCAACAAGCGCATCGCCATCGACACCGCCGACGACTTCCATCTGCGCACGTGGTTCGAGAACCCGCCCAAGGCCTAGGAGAGAGAACCCCATGACCCGCATCTGCTTCCTCAACCCGTTCGGCACCGATCAGTTCGACGACCTCGTGCTCGACACGCTGCGCCCGTACCTGCGGGAGGGCACGACGGTCGAGAGCGTCCACGTCGACAACTGCCCGCGCAACATCGACTACTACCTGCCGAAGCACCTGGTCGAGACCGAGGTGTTCCGGATGATCCTCGCGGCCGAGGAGGATGGCTTCGATGCCTTCGTGATCGGCTGCTGCTACGACCCGGGGCTGACCGTCGCCCGCGAGATCACGTCGATGCCGGTGATCGGTCCGCTCGAGGCGAGCATCGGCAACGTGCGGCCGTTCGGCCAGCGCTTCAGCGTCGTGACCGACCACCGCAAGGCGGTGCCCGAGCTCGAGGACCTCGTGCGCAAGTACGGCGCCTGGCCGAACTGCCGGTCGGTGCGCGCGATCGACTGGTACGTCGACGACATGGTCAAGGACCCGGCCGCGGTGGCCCGTGACGCCGCCGAGAAGTGCGCCGCGGTGATGGAGGAGGACGACGCCGAGGCGATCGTCCTCGGCTGCACGATCATCGCCGCCTGCTACGAGAAGGCGCAGCTCGAGGGCCTCGCGGACATCCCGCCGCTGCCGATCGTCAATCCGAACGTGCTCGCGGTCAAGCAGGCCGAGCTGCTCGCCGACCTCGCCAAGGTCGGGCAGTACCGGATCAGCCGCAAGGGCTACTACCAGCAGCACGCGCAGCACGACCCTGCGGAGGCGCGCGACGTGCTCGACAACTACCTCGGCTCGCGGGCGGAGGCGTAGGCGGTGGCCGACTCTCGCATCATTCCCGACCCACCGTTTGCCTGGGCGGAGGGAGCGCCCTACAGCGAGGCGGTGCGCGTCGGCGACCTCGTGTTCACCTCCGGGCAGGGCGGGTTCGACGCCGAGGGCAATCTCGTCGAGGGCATCGAGGCGCAGCTCCGGCTGGCGCTTGCGAACCTCGACGCCTCGTTGCAGGCTGCGGGGGCGTCGCTCGGGTCGCTGATCAAGATCACCCTGTACCTGGCGAACCCGGCCGACCTCGACGTCTGGCGTGCCGTGCGCGCCGAGACGCTATCGCCGCCGTTTCCGGCTACGACGGCGGTGTCGGCCGCGCTCCTGTTCGACGGGATGCTCTGCGAGATCGACGCGGTCGCCGTGGCGAGCTGACCCGTCCCGGCGCGGAGTTGGGGTCACGGCTGCGCGATCGATTCCGGCAGAGTCTGGACGTCGGTGGCGCTGAATGCCACGCGACAGGTCGTGCCCTCGACCGGCATGGTCGCATTGGCGCTCAGGGTGACGACCAGAGGTGTGGGCATCTCCTCGATGGCGATCTCCGTGTGGATCTGCGATCCGACGAACGCCGTCGCGCAGACCGTCCCGACCAGCATGATCTCATCGGCAGCAGGGGCAGTTGCTTCGTCGAGCAGTCGAATCGCATCGGGACGCACACCGGCCCACGCGCTGTTGGGGGCTCCCCGAAACGTGCCGACTCCCGGAACGTCCACGCCATCGTTGGTGGGGGTGCCTGGAATCAGGTTCATCGTTCCGATGAACGACGCGACGAAACGATCGGCGGGGTGCCGGTAGAGCTCCTGCGGTGACGCGATCTGCAACACCCGCCCCGCCTCCATGACGGCGATTCGGTCGGCCATCGTCAGAGCCTCTTCCTGATCGTGCGTCACGACGATGAAGGTGAGACCGATTTCGTGCTGCATGCGCTTGAGCTCAAGCTGCATCTCCTGTCGGAGCTTTCGGTCGAGCGCCGAGAGCGGCTCGTCGAGGAGCAGGACTCTGGGGCGCTTGACGAGAGCGCGGGCAAGTGCAACCCGCTGGCGTTGTCCACCGGACAGCTGATTGGGGCGCCGATCGGCCCGATCCTCCATGTCGACAATGCGCAGGATCTCCGCGACGCGTTCGGCGATTTCGTCCTTCGGAAGGCGCTCGGCCCGAAGGCCGTACGCGACATTGTCACGCACCTTCATGTGAGGGAACAGCGCGTACGACTGGAACATCATGTTGATCGGCCGTGCATACGGCTTGGCATTGCCAAGATCGTCGCCGTCGAGCAGGATCGATCCGCTATCCAGTCGCTCGAAGCCCCCGATCGAACGCAGCAGCGTGGTCTTGCCGCAGCCACTCGGCCCGAGCAATGCGAAGAACTCGTTCTCCATGATGTCGATCGACACGTCGTTGAGGGCGGTGACGTCGTTGAACCGCTTGGCGGCATTCCGGATGGAGATCACGGGGGCGTCGCTCACAGAGTGCGCTCGCTTTCGGAGGGGGTGGTTCGGGCGTGCTGTCCCGGTCGAGCAACGAGGTATGCGATGAGGAGCAGGATGAGGCTGGCGGCGAGCATGAGCGTCGCCACCGCATTGATCTCCGGCGTGACGCCGAAGCGGATCATCGAGTAGATCTTGATCGGGAAGGTGGTCGTTTGCCCCGCGGTGAAGAACGCGATGATGAACTCGTCGATTGAGAGCGTGAAGACTACGAGCGCGGCTGCGATGATCCCCGGGGTGATGAGCGGCAGCGTGATGCGCACGAACGTCCGCAGTTCTGAAACCCCGAGATCCAGCGAAGCCTCTTCAAGCGATCGATCGAGGCCACGGACTCGGGTGCGCACGATCGCCGTGGCGAATGCGATGCCCCAGACAGAGTGGGCGATCACAACGGTTGTGGAGCCGAGCGGCAGGGCCACGGCGCTGAAGAACGACAGGAGGCCGATTCCGGTGACGGCGTCGGGGATCAGCAGGGGAAGATAGACAGAGCTGTCGAGTGCTGCACTACGTGTGTGCCGTTCCAGGCCGAAGGCCAGGAGGGTTCCAAAGACCACCGAGATCAGCGTTGCGACCAGCGCGATGGTGAGTGTGCTCCGGATGGCTTCGAGGATCGCGGAGTCATGCAACAGGACGCTGTACCACTGGAAGGAGAATCCTGTCCACACCGATGCGAACTTGGATTTGTTGAACGACAGCGCGATCAGCACGATGATCGGCAGGTACAGGAACGCGAAGACCGCACCCATGTACACGACGAGCAGACGGCTCCGAGAATCTCTAGCCATCGAGGCCGATCTCCCGCGATCGTCGGAGTGCGATGGACTGGGCTACGAGCAGGATCATCAGCACCGTCATGAGAAGCACCACGAGCGCGGATCCGAAGGGCCAGTCCCGTGCCACCATGAACTGCTCGTTGACGATGTTGCCGATCATCGCCGTACGACCGCCACCGAGCAGGTCGGGAACCGGGATGTTGCCGATGCTCGGGACGAAGACGAAAACGCTGCCGGCGATGATTCCCGGCGTGATCAGGGGCAGCGTAACGGTGCGCAGTCGTCGGAAAGGGCGCGCCCCGAGGTCGCCGGCGGCTTCGAGGATCTCCGGGTTGAGGCGCTCGAGAGAGGCGTACAACGGCAGGATCATCAGCGGCAGATAGCCGTACACGAGACCGAGGACGACTGCATAGTCGTTGTACAACAGCGATACGGGCTGATCGATCATGCCGGCCTTGCGGAGCAGGCCGTTGATCACACCCTCGCGATTCAGCAGAATCATCCAGGCGTAGGTGCGGATCAGGAAGTTCGTCCAGAACGGGAGGATCACGAGCACCAGAAGCGCTGTCCGTACCCGTGCCGTCGGGCGTGAGGCGATGAAGGCTGCTGCTGGGTAGCCAATGGCGAGGCAGATCAGCGTCGTGATGGCCGCGATGACGACGGAGTGCCACAGGACGCCGATGTACAGCGGGTCGAACGCGCGGGTGAAGTTGTCGGTCGTGAACTCGTAGAGGACGCCGCCGTACGGTGCCGCGCGGAAGAACGCCGTCACAAGGACGAGTCCGATAGGGAGGACGAGGAAGATGGCCCACCAGACGAACGCCGGGACGACGGTCAGCGCGCCGCTGCCGAGGCGGGGGCCCCTGCGGGGTCTCGGGGCATCGTTCGCTCCGAGACCCCGCGGCGAGTCCGTAGACGTCGCCACGTTGGTGCTACCCCGCCTTGACCTTGGAGGTCGCGTCCGTCAGGGCAGAGGCACCCGTCCCGAGATCGCGAAGTGCCTCCTGCTCCAGCAGCTCGGCGGGCGTGATTGCCAGCGACGGATACTGGGTGAGTAGCTCAGGGTCGAGCGAGTCCATCGCCGCCTTGTTCGGCACCTTGTAGAGGATGTTCTCGACGACCCACCGGCCGTTCTCGGCATTGAGGATCAGGTTCATGAACTCCTGCGCCTGCTTGATGTGGGTCGACCCCTTGGGAATCACGATAGTGTCGACCCAGAGGTCCGACCCCTCCTTCGGCACGGCGAAGGCGATGTTGTTGTTCTCCGCGATGCCGTAGTTGCACCAGCCGTCCCAAGCGCCGGCCACGGACGACTCGCCGCTGATCAGCTTGGAGTAGAAGGTCTCGGCGTCGTAGCCGAGGAGCGATCCCTTGGCCTTGATCGAGAGGTCGACGGCCTGCTGGAGCTCATCGGGGTTCGTCGTGTTGATGGAGTAACCGAGCGACTTGAGCGCCGGCTCCAGGATCCAGCGGGGCTCGTCGAGTGCCGTGATCTTGCCCTTCAGGTCCGCCGGTGGATCGAGCAGGACGTTCCACGTGTCCATCGGCGTGGAGCCGACGAGATCCTTGCGGTAGCAAATCCCGGTCGTACCCCAGTCGTACGGCACGGAGTACTTGTTGCCCGGGTCGTAGGCGAGCTTCGTTGCTTCGGGGTACAGGTTCTTGAGGTTCGGGATGGCGGCGGGATCGAGGGCTTCGACCTTACCGGCCTTGATCAGACCCTCTGTGAACGGCGAGGTCAGGAACGCGATGTCGTACGTTCCCGGCGGCGACGAGGTGATCTTCGCGATGCCATCCTCGTTCGACGTGATGTAGGTGATCTTGAGGTCATTGCCGGTCTCGGCCTTGAACTTCTCGGCGATGTCCTTGGGGATATAGTCGTTGAACGTCAGGACGCTCAACGTGGCGACGCCCTCGTCCTGCTTGGCGGTCGAGCCATCGGCTCCGCCGTTGCTCCCTCCGCATGCGGCAAGCACCGCCAGTGCAATGGCGAGCGCTGCAGCGACCGCGCCTTTGGCGACTTTGGTCGTCATTCTTCTCTCCTCCTCTTCGATTGGTGCGCGCTTTCCGTCGCGGCCTCCTCAAGCCGGGCGGGGCGGTTCGTACCTCCTTCGGCAGAGGCGGCACCGAAGCGCAACCCGGGTCTACCAAAAGATATGTGATACGATATCACGAGTTCAGAAGGGGTGAAAGTGAATCTCGAATTCGACTACGTCATCGTCGGCGGCGGGACAGCTGGCTGCGTGATCGCAGCGCGCCTTGCCGAGAATCCTGAGGTAACCGTCGGCGTAATCGAGGGCGGCAAGGCGTTCGAACATGATCCCCTCGTGCTCGGTTACCACGGCTGCGTGCCGCTTCTGGGCGACCCGCTGTATGACTACGACTACGGCATCGTCCCGCAGAAGCGCGGCAATTCCCGTATTCGCCACAGCCGGGCGAAGATGCTCGGTGGCTGCTCCGGGCACAACGACACCCTCGCCTTCATCCCGCCCGACCGCGACATGAATGAGTGGGAGGCGATGGGAGCAACGGGCTGGAACGCCGACGCGCTGCGCCCCTACTTCGCCAAGGGCACCAAGCAGGTGCACATGCATCAGGCGGATTCCAAGAGCGCTTGCGCCCATGCCATTCACGCAGCCGCACTGGAGACGGGCCTCGCCGAAGTCGACGTGCACGCCGGGCCGTTCGCCGATGGCGCCGGCTGGATGTACCTCAACGAGCACAACGAGACGCGCCAATCGACGGCCGTGGCCTACCTGTACCCGCTGTCGGACCTGCCCTCCAACCTGACGCTCCTGCTCGAGACGTGGGTGAGCCGCATCGACGTCGACGACAACGGCTCGGCGCGCACGGTGCAGACGAGTCGCGGGCCGGTGACCGCGCGGCGCGAGGTGATCCTCGCCGCCGGAGCCATCGATACGCCCCGGCTGCTGCTGCGCTCCGGGATCGGCCCGCGGGCGGATCTCCAAGCACTTGGCATCGACAGCGTGCAAGATCTTCCCGCCGTCGGGCAGAACCTCTGGGACCACATTGAGATTCCCTTCATGGTCGAGACCGATCGCGAGACGGGGCCGAGCCTGCAGAGCGCGGAGAACAGCATCTTCTGGCGCACGAGAGACGGTCTGGAGATGTTCGACGCGTACGCGCACGTCATCACGCAGCCGTTCTACAACACGCTCACCGTCGGCGGAGTCGAGGTGCCTGCGCCTGAGCAGGCGTTCTGCATCGTCCCGAATGTCGCAAAGCCCAAGAGCGTCGGTGAGCTCCGCCTTGACCCGGACAACATCGACGGTTCGCCGCTGATCGATCCGCGCTATTTCTCCGACCCTGATGGCATCGATGAGCAGATCCTGGTCGAGAGCCTGCGTCGGAGCCGTGAGCTCGTGCGCGAGACCTCACTGCGCGACTGGGTCGTCCGCGAGGTGGCCCCGATCGGTGAATCCGATGAAGAGCTGTTGGCGTTCGTTCTCGAATCGTCCAATACGGTGTATCACCCGGCGGGAACCTGCCGGATGGGGGCCGCGGACGACGACGGCGCCGTGGTGGACCCGACGCTGAGAATCCGCGGGCTTGACGGCATCCGCATCGCTGACACCTCTATCTTCCCGACGATCCCCTCCGTCAATCTCTGCATGACCGCGGTGATGGTTGGCGAGCGGGCGACTGACCTTCTGCTGACGACCTGACATCCCCGTCGTCGCCTGCCATCCTGCACAGGCATCACGCGTCGGGGGGAGAGTCGATATGAAGGCAGCGGTCATCACAGGCGGAGCCGGCGGGATCGGAGCGGCCACGGCCGAGCGGCTGGCCGCGAAGGGCTTCGCCGTGCTCGTGGTCGACCGCGACCTCGCGGCGGCGGAGGCCGTCGCGCAGCGGCTCGGCCAGCCGTCGTCGGCGTGTGCCGCCGATGTCTCGAACGAGGACGACGTGAAGGGCTACGTCGCGGCGGCGATCGAGCGCTACGGGCGCATCGACGCGTTCTTCAACAACGCGGGCATCGAGGGTGCGATCGCGAGCGTGGAGGACTACCCGACGGAGACGTTCGACCAGGTGCTGTCGGTCAATCTGCGTGGCGCGTTCCTGGGGCTCAAGCACGTCGTGCCGGTGATGCGCACGCAGGGTGAGGGCGCGATCCTCAACACGGCCTCGCAGGCCGGCGTTCGAGGCGTGCCCGGGCTCTCGGCCTACGTCGCGTCGAAGCACGCCGTCGTCGGCCTCTCGCAGGGCATCGCCCTCGAGGTCGCGGCCGCAGGCATCCGCGTCAACTGCCTCTGTCCAGGCCCGACGGAGACGCGGATGATGGAAGACATCCGCGTGGCAGTGCGAGCCGCCGGTGGCGATCCCGAGAACTTCCTCGACCGCATGCCCATTGGCCGTTTCGGCGAGCCGGGCGAGATCGCAGATGTCGCCGCATGGGCCCTGTCGGAGGCACCGCCGTTCATGACCGGCGCGGTGCTGACGGTCGACGGTGCAATGACCACGCCGTAGTACGCGTGGCAGCAGAGCAACTGCAGTCGACCGACTTCGCGACACCGGAGAAGGGTGCTCGGCCAAGACCCGTATGAACGACAGCGCCTGAGCATCCGGTGCTCAATGCGCGAGGTTGGTGAGCCGTTCATCGCGGTGGCGGAGGGCTCCGCCACCGCTGATCGGGATGCTCAGACCGAGCGGACTGGCATGTCGCTGCCGACGCCGTGATGAACCCGGAAGAGGTTGTCCGGGTCGTACTCGCTCTTGATGCGCGCCAAGCGCGCATAGTTTGAGCCCCAGAACTCCGATTTCCACGCGCGTTCGAAGAAGTCGCCTTCGTTGGTGTAGGAGCCGCCGCCGGGCGTCGCGGTCGTGATCAGGCGCAGCGCCCGATTAACGCCGTCCATTTGGGCCTGAGCGAGCGCGGCGTCCGGCTCGTGTCCTTGCACGCCCGGGTACTTGTACTGGACCCAATCACCAACCGTGACGAAGGCGGCATTGTGAAACACGGCCGGGTTGAGGCTCGTCTGACGGTCACGACGGAGCGCCTCAGGATGCTCCCCGGCGAGCGCCTTATTGGTCTGCCAAAGCACGAGGCTGGTGCGCGAGGCGGCGAAGATCGCCTTGGCGAGCCGTTCGGCCTTGGCTCCTGAAAGGCAGGCGAGCGGGATTCCGCGTCCCGCATAACCTCCCCAGTACGCACCGACCTCCCCGCCGTTGCCGCTCCACCAGAAGTAGCCGTCAGGTGCGTTGGGACGATCGTCCATGACTGCACCGGACTTGCCGACGGGGTTCCATTTGTCGCGGAACGGCTGTGTGGTGAAGGACGTCTCGACGGTGAAGTCCTCGGGGCGCGCGCGCAACGGATCGAGGAGCGGCGCCCAGACGGCCTCGGCCTCGGCGGTCGTAAGGTCGAGGAAGGCCGTCATCAGCTCCATCTCGTTGACGCCTTTACGCCACATCACGCCTTCGCCCCAATCGGGGTTGTTGATGGCGCCAGGCACGAACTCCAGATACCGCTGGATCAGCTCCAGGTAGGCCGCGTCGGAATGCGCTGTGATCTGGCCAGACAGCCAGCCGTCGGTGCGCGGGATCGGATGGCTGAGCAGCGTCATGCGGCTGACGACGCCGAACGTGCCGCCGCCACCACCCTTGAGGGCCCAGAACAGGTCGGGCTCCTGGAACCGGTTCACGGTGCGTATGCGGCCGTCGGCGGTGACGACTTCGATCTCGAGGACGCCCGCGGCACCCGAGCCGAAGCGCTTCGAGTACGACCCGAAGCCGCCGCCGAGGGCAAAGCCGCCGCAGGCGCCGACACTGGTGCACCCGCCGCCTTGGATATAGCGACCAGCAGCCGTTGCGGCGCGGTAGGCCTCCAGCCAGCGGTTGCCGGCGCTCGTCGTGAGCGCTTGCACCGGTGCCGTACCGCGCGGCGCGCCGGCAGGCACGAAGGCCTCATGGACGGTGATCTCGCGCATCGGGTGCGTCCAGATCAACAGCGAGTCCGGCGCGCAGGAGCGCCCGAAGTAGTCATGCCCGGTGCCCTTGACGGCGACTCGGACGCCGTGTGTGCGGGCGAAGTCGACGGCGGCCTTGATGTCGTCGACGGACTCGCAGGCAACGGCGTAGTCGCTCGGGACAGAGTTCCAGGCGCGGTGCATGCCTGTCGACTGCGTCGCCCCTGCATGCTCTTCGAGATAGAACGGGTTACGCAGGCGTTTTGGGACGGGGGCCTTGGGCGACAGTCGAGCCCAGGGCGACACGGGGCGGATCAGTCGGCCGCCGACCGCCCGATCGAGGGCGCGCCACTCTGCTCTCGTCGGCCAGTGGCGTGTGCCGCGCAGAGCGCGCTCTGCTGCACCGGCGTTCTGCGGCACCCGTAATCCGGCAGCGGCGAGTGTCGTGAAGAGGACTCCAGCGAGGAACGAGCTGCGAAGGATGGCTGGACCTGCCACGCGGCAAAGATAGCAAGCGCCTGATCGCGTCGAACTCAAAGCGAAAGCAGTCGCTTTTTGGTGGCGAAAGGATTCGCATTGGATTCACCTGCTCATCGACGTGGCGCAACGGTCGATAGAGCCCACCCCGGCCACCAATCCAGGCCTGCACAGCCTCCTCAGGAACTACAGTTAATCCCCACGGCGCGCGGATTTGCCCGCCGGCGACTTCGCACAGGAACGAGTTGAAGGTGATCACATGAAGGCTGCAGTCTGCCGCGCGTTCAACGAACCGCTCGTGATCGAGGAGCTGTCGCTCGAGGCGCCCCAGGCGGGCGAGCTCGTCGTCGACGTCAAGGC
>CAZPQP010000014.1:0-19866 GCA_964588635.1 uncultured Bifidobacterium sp. | reverse complement strand
GCGCCGCCTCGGGCGTGCCGCTGCTGGACCTGATCCAGGAGGGCAACGTCGGCCTCATGCGCGCCGTCGAGAAGTTCGATCACACCAAGGGCTTCAAGCTCTCCACGTACGCCACCTGGTGGATCAAGCAGGCCATCAGCCGCGCGATCGCCGACCAGGGGCGCACGATCCGCCTGCCCGTCCACGTCGTCGACAACCTCAAGCGCGTCCGCAAGGCCGAGCGCCGCCTCCGTCAGGAGCTCGACCGGCCCGCGACGCCCGAGGAGCTCGCGGCCGCCACTGGCCTCGGGCTCAAGAAGGTGACCGCGCTGCTCGACATCGTCGAGGATCCGGTGTCGCTCGACGTCAGCGTCGGCGACGGCGACTCCGACATCGCGGACCTCGTCGAGGATCCCAATGCGGTGCGCCCCGATGAGGCCGTCACGGGCGGCAGCTTCACGACCGATCTCCAGCATGCGCTCGACCAGCTGCACGAGCAGGAGCGCCAGGTCGTCGAGCTCCGCTACGGCCTCGACGGCAACGGCACCCGCACGCTCGATCAGGTCAGCTCCGAGCTGGGCTGCACCCGCGAGCGCGTCCGCCAGGTCGAGGGCCGCGCACTGAGCGCGCTCGCCAAGGCGAATCCGGAGCTCCGCGAGTACCTGGCGCTCAGCGCCTAGGGCTCGCGGGAGCCGGATCACCCGAGCGCGACCGCCACGCGGGGGCGCGACGTAGACTGCGGCGTGTGAGCACTCCCCCTGAGCGGATGCGGGTCTACCGCTTCGAGGAACCCGTCGCGGACAGCCTCGGTGCGCCGCGTCCCGCCAAGCGCCGACGCCGTCGACGCCTGCCGTTCGTGCTCGCGCTCGTCGTGCTCCTGGTCGCCGGTGCCCTGGTCGGCGGTGCGCTCTACCTCGGTCGCGATACGGGCGGGACGATTCCGATCGGCACGCGGATCGACGGGGTCGACGTGGGGGAGCTGACGGCCGCTGAGGCCAAGGTCAAGGTGCGGATCCACGGGCGGCAGCTCGTGGATCGGGGCGTGGAGCTGGTCTCCGGGGGCAATCGCTTCGCGATCGACCCCGCGGCGATCAATCTGCGTCCCAATGCCCAGGTGGCCGTCAAGGCCGCACAGGACGATTCGACGTTCCTCGAGCGCCTGCAGGGCCGGCTCGGGCTCGGCAGCGCCCGCGACATTCCGCTGACCTACCTGTACAACCCGCGCGAGCTCGCGCAGGCGCTGCTGCCGCTGCGGCAGGCGACGACTGTGGCGCCGCGCAACGCGGTGATCGTGAAGGACGCCAAGGGGCGCTTCCCGGTGAAGCCGGCGGCCGAGGGCAAGCGCCCGGCCATCGGGGAGATCCAGAAGGCGATCCGCTCGATCGGCACCGTCGGGCCGACGATCGAGGTGCCGATCGTCGTGACGGCGCCCGCGATCACCACGGAGGAGGCGACGCAGGCCGCCGCCGTGGGCCGGACCTTCGCCCGGTCGCCGCATATCGTCACGCTCAACGACGACCCGCGGCGTGTGCCCCGGAGTGTGGCCGTGAAGGCCACGGAGTTCCCGACCGCCGACGGCGAGATCCGCTTCGGCATCTCGGCGGGCCCGCTGCGCAACTTCTTCAGCGGCCTCTACCCTGGCCGTGAGCGCGCGCCGCGCAACGCCACCTTCACGACGAACGCGGCGGGCAAGGCGCGCATCCTCGGCAGCCGGGACGGTCGCGGTGTTGACGTTGAGGCGTTGATCGCCGCTTGGAAGGCGGACCCGTCGCAGCGCATCACGCCGATCACGATCGGCGTCCGCAAGCCCGCGCTGACGTCGGAGGAGGCCCAGCAGATGGGCGTCACCGAGGTCGTCGGCGAGTTCTTCACGCCGTACACCAGCGGCCCGCGCGTGAGCAACATCAAACGTGGCGCGGAGATCCTCGACCAGTACATCCTGCCGGCGAAGGGCACGTTCTCCCTCAACAAGGCGCTCGGCGAGCGCACTGCCGCGCGCGGCTTCGTCGAGGCGCCGATGATCGGGGAGGGGAACGTCCTCAAGGACGCCGTCGGCGGCGGCGTGTCGCAGATCGCGACCACGGTGTTCAACGCCGCCTTCTTCGCCGGGCTCAAGCTGATCGATCACACGCCGCACTCGTTCTGGATCTCGCGCTATCCCAAGGGGCGCGAGGCGACCGTCTCGTGGGGTGGACCGGAGCTGATCTTCGAGAACAACTGGGACGCGCCGGTCGTGATCCTCACGCACACCGACAGCGAGGGCATCACCGTCAAGATGCTGTCGGCACCGCTCGGGCGCAAGGTGACCGACTGGACGGGTGAGCCGTACTCCTTCTCCAAGGCGAAGACCGTGCGCATCAAGGATCCCACGCTGCCGCCGGGAGAGGTCAAGGTCCAGCAGTCGAAGGGGTCCGACGGCTTCCACATCAAGTACGGCCGCAAGGTGTACAAGGACGGGAAGCTGCTCTCCAAGGAGTCGTGGCATTGGCGCTACTTCCCCGAGGACGCCGTGATCATGATGGGGCCGCGCAAGCCCGCGGGTGGGGGAGGCGGCGCCGCGCCGACGGACACCACCACGACGGCCGACCCGGCCGCGACCGACGCGACGACGACGGGCTAGGCGCCGAGCGGCTGCGTGTGCGGCACGGTGATGCCGGTGCCGCTCGACGCCATGCGGCGGTTCATCGCGCGCTCGGCGGCGCGCTGCAGCGACTCGGACATCGACGGCGTGACGACGCCGGTGTTGGCGAGCGACTCGACATTCAGGCCCTCGTTGACGGCAAGGGCGAGCGTGGCGATGTTCTCCGACGCGCGGTAGCCGACGATCGAGCCGCCGAGCAGCACGCCGGACTCGGGCTCGGTGATCAGCTTGATCAGGCCCTCGCGCCAGCCGGAGATGACGCCGCGCGGATTGCCGCCGAGGTAGTGCTTGGTGATGTCGACCCGGCGCCCCTCGCGGGCCGCCATCGCCTCGGTCAGGCCGACGGTGGCGACCTCGGGGCGCGTGAAGATCGTCCACGCCACGTTCTTCAGGTTGAGCGCGTCCTCGTCGATGCCGCAGGCGAACAGCGCGGCATGGCGCCCCTGCATGGCGCCGGTCGAGGCGAGCATCATCCCGCCCGCCACATCGCCGGCGGCGTAGACGCCCTCGACGCTGGTGCGCATGTGGGAGTCGACCATGATGGCGCCGCGGTCGTCGAGCTCGACGCCGATCGTCTCTAGGCCGAGACCCGCGGTGTTGGCGCGCTGCCCCATGCAGACGATGGCGTGGGAGCCGCGGAAGACGCGGCCGTCCTCGGCCTTGACCATGACCTGCGCGGCGTCCGCGTCGATCTCGGTGATGCGCGCGTTCATCTGGATCTCGATGCCGCGCGACAGGAAGGCCTCCTGGATGATCTCGGCGACGTCCTCGTCCTCGGCCGGGAGCACCTGCGAGCGAGCGGAGAGCAGCGTGATCTTGCTGCCCGACGAGGCGTAGAACTCGGCGTACTCGCAGCCGGTCGCGCCGGCGCCGACGACCACGAGGTGGTCGGGCGTCTCGCGCTGGTCGAGCACCTCGCGCGTGGTGAAGACGCGCTCGCTGTCCATGTCGGCGAACGGCGGCAGCCAGGGGCTGGCGCCGGTGGAGATCAGCAGCGCGTCGTACTCGACCTCGCTGGTGTACCCGTCGCACTCCACGTGGATCAGGCCGGTCCGGGCGATGCGCCCGCGACCGTGGATGATCCGCACCGTGGTCTCCTCGAGGCGGTCGCGGATGCCGCGCGACTGGTGCGTCGCGACCCAGCGGGCGTGGGCGACGGTGCGCAGCATGTCGACGTGCGGCTTGCCGTGCTCGAAGGACACGCCCGACTGGTCGGCGCGATCGATCGCGGCGAGCACGGTGGCGGTGGAGAGCAGCGTCTTCGACGGGATGGCGTCGGTCAGCGTGCACGAGCCGCCGAGTCCGCGGTCCTCGATCAGCGTGACGTCGGCGCCGAGCGCAGCGGCGGCGGAGGCGGCGGCGTAGCCGGCGGGTCCACCTCCGAGGATCACGAAGCGCATGGCCGAAGCGTACCGCGCCCGGCTGCTGGCCGACCGCGCTTCACCGACCGGGTGCATGAGGGCGATTGCCGCAGCAGGCTGTGGAACGTGCGCAACGTTCCCGGCGTGGCCACGTGCATCCCGCTTCGCACGCTCAAGCGCCAGCGCCCGTCGCGCGTGTCGCCGTCAGCGGCTCCCGAACCGCGGGGGGATGGTGGCGCCGGTGCGTGCGCGGGAATAACTTCCCATAATCATGATTATCAGGCGTGGGTGATCATGGGGAGTGTCCGGCGTCCGTCGGTGCAGCTCCCTGTGCGGATGGTCATCCCGGCGCCGTCGCCGCTAGGATGCGGTGCATGGGCAGTCTCTCCCCGTGGCACATCGCGCTCGTCGTCGTCGTCGGGTTCCTGATCTTCGGCGTCGGTGGCAGCAAGAAGCTGTTCCGCAAGGGCGCCAATCGCGTCAAGGACACCGGCGCCGGCATCAAGGGCGCCGCGCAGGAGCTCCAGACGAGCATGGGCGAAGAGGCCAACACCGACTCCGCCATCTATCAGGCGACGGTGGCCGGCAAGGAGAAGGCCGCCGCGGTCGGGACCAGCGCGCTCGAGGCCGCGAAGGAGGCGCGCGAGAGCGTGGCCGGTCTGGCCGATGACGCCAAGTCGTCTGCGGGCGGCGCCGAGCCGCAGACCGCCATCGGCCGTGCGACCCGCGCCGTCACCGACTCCGCCCGCGACATCCGCGAGGGCGTCACCAACGAGGAGCACGAGCCGCAGTCGTCGCTCGGCAAGGCCGCCAAGACCGCCGGCGACGCCGCCAAGGCCCGGGTCGACATGCTCGGGGAGACGGCCAACGCCTTCAAGGAGGGCGTCGAGGGCGAGCCCGCCCCGGAGGTCGCGGCCGAGGCCGCGCTGCCCGCGCCCGAGGCCACGCCGCCGGTCGCCGATCCCGCAGATCCCGCCGCGCCGCCCGCCGACCGGGCGTAGCCCGTGGACACCGAGGTCGCCCAGGACCGCAAGGCGCTCTTCGAGATCGCCATGGTCCTGTCGCTCGCCATCGGCGCGGTCGCCGGGGCGCTGTTCATCGCGACCTCCCTCCCCCTGCTCACCATCGCCGTCGGCGCCGCCGTGCTGTTCGCGTTCGGCTTCGTGGTGATCGCGCTGCTGGTCTGACGACGGTCAGGCGCCGAAGCCGGCGCTCAGGCCGAAGCCCGTCAGCGGGCTCTGCGGCAGTCCGGGCTCGGCGGTCAGCGCGTTGTAGGCGCCGGGTGCGACGTCGTTCGGGCCGTCCGGGTAGAACAGCGCGGCGAGCTCCTGGATCTGCCGGCGCCCCACGCCGAGCTCGAACTGCCCGCCGCCGTAGAGGCGGACGTCGTGCCGTTCGCAATGGTCGATCGCCTCCAGCAGACGCGCGATCGTGCCGAAGCGCGATGGCTTGATGTTCATCCAGCCCGTCTGCGGGAGATGCAGGATGTCCGCGAGTGCATGCACCGGGGCATCGAACGCCACGCGCCCGAGCTGTCCGGCCAGAAGCGCCAGCGCGTGATCATCGACCGGCGGGTCCTCGATCACGACGTCGGGCAGGCCGGCCAGCACGAGCTCCAGCTGGTGCCGCGCCGCGTCGGGCGACAGACCCCACGCATCGCCGTAATGGGCCTTGATGTCCACGACGCGCACACGATCCAGCGCGGCGAGCTCGGCGACGCGCTCGGCGGTCCAGTCCTCCCCCGCGTCGAGCTTGAACTCGATCGCGGGATCGACGGCGAGCCACGCGGCGGGGCCGAGCCCCGACGACACGCAGAAGCGCACCGGCGCGGGTGCGCGCCCGAGCAGCGCACCGAGCGTCGTCCCCGCCTGGCGCAGGCCGAGGTCGAGCAGCGCCGACTCGTAGGCCCAGCGTCGGTAGTCGTGCGAGGCGTGATTGGCCGGCTCCGCGGCGAACAGCTCGATGTCGTCGAGGCGTTCGCTCCACTCCGCCAGGGTGGCCGTCCCCGTCAACGCGAACGGCGCCGTGGCGCGGTGCTCATGCTGGGTATCGGGCTCGTAGGCCACGTCCTCGCCGCGGCCGACGTGCGCTCCGCCCGTCAGGGCGACGACGGTCGTGAGGCGCTCGAAGCGCGGGGTCGCGAAGGCCAGCGGCTCGAGCGCACAGGCCTCGACGCGGATCGGGAGGTCGGCGAGCGGCTGCGGCAGGTGCGCCACCGCGTCGCACCGGCTACGCGAGGTTGATCGAGACGACGGAGTTGCCGATGAGCACGGCGATGATCGAGCCGATCAGCCAGCCCAGGACCGCCATGACGAGGCCGATCTTGCCGATGCGATCGCGCGTGCCCGACATCGACAGCCCGAGGATCGCGCAGCCGATCGCCACGAAGCCGAGGATCATCGGCGCGAACCAGAGCGACAGCACGCCGAGGCCGCACGCCAGCCCCGACAGCAGCGCCGAGGCCGACTGCGTGCCGGTGTCCCGATCCTCGAGCTTGAGCTCGGCGTAGTCGAGCTGGGTCATCGGGTTGGCGACGGTGTCGTTGTCAGCGCTCATCGGGGGCAGTGCTCCTCCAGCTGGATCTCGCCGCGTTTCCGGCGTGTCCGGAGCATACCGCGTCCGGCGCGGAGCGCCAGCCCGGACCCGGCCGGCGGGTTCGTGGCGATGCTTACGATGTTGCGGGGCGTCCGAATATGGCGATAGGATGCCTCGGCATGTTGCGCACTCCACACCTGCCCGCGCGAAAGGCGACCATCCGGTGAAGTCCCTGAGTGTCCTGACCCTCTCGATTCTCGGCACCGTCGTGGGCGCGGTCATCGGCGTGATCCTGATCTTCACGCGCACCCTCCCGGAGGAGGCCTCGGCGCAGGCCGGCGGTATCGACGACCTCTACGCCGCCTTCCTCTGGTTCTCGGGCATCATCTTCGGCATCGTCACGCTGATCCTGCTCGTCGCGGTGTTCCGCTTCCGGGCCCGGCCCAACGACACGCGCGACGGCTCGAACATCCACGGCATCACGTGGCTCGAGATCGTCTGGACGGTGATCCCGTTCATCCTCGTCCTCGCCGTCGCGTTCGTCAGCTGGAACCTGCTGAACGCCAACAACGTCAGCGGGGCGGCCGAGAAGAGCGGCCAGCGCATCCACATCTCCGCCTACCAGTTCGGCTGGAAGTACACGTACCTCAACGAGGACATCGGCATCAAGGACAGCCAGGAGCTCGTGGTGCCGGTCGACGTCCCGATCGCGTTCGACATCACCACGGCCGATGTGATGCACTCCTTCTGGGTGCCCGCCTGGCGCATGCAGATGGGCGCGACCCCCGCGCAGACGAACTACGCCTCGGCCACGCCGACCAAGATCGGCGAGTACGACATCGTCTGCGCCTTCCTCTGCGGTGTCGGTCACACGCAGATGAACAGCGCCGTCGACAGCAACCTGGTGTCGAAGGTGAAGGTCGTCTCGCAGGCCGACTTCGACAAGTGGGTCGCGAAGACCAAGGCCGAGGCGGCGAACGCGTGAACCCCATCCATGTCCTGATCGCCCCGACCCCGGGAGGGTTTGCCCGATGACCGCCGTTCTGCGCCCCACGCTCGCGCGCTGCCTCTGGACGACGCCCCTGTTCGCAGCGCTCGCGGTCTTCGTCACGTTCGCCGCCCGCGCGATCTTCGACATGGACCCGGTCATGCAGGAGAACACCTTCCTGACCGTCGCCTACATCTTCGGCGGCGTCGGCTTCATCGTCGGCATCGGCGGCATGGACTACTGGTGGACGTGGATCACCGGCGGCGAGCTCGATCCGAACGATCACTCCCAGCACGGCGCCAAGTCGTGGCGGGACTACTTCAAGTTCAACACCGATCACAAGGTGATCGGCATCCAGTACATCGTCTTCACGTTCATCATGTACCTGGTCGGCGGCATGTTCGCCGAGGTCTTCCGCGCCGAGCTCGCGAAGCCCGGCATGCAGTCGATCACCAACGGCACGTACAACGAGCTGATCTCGTCGCACGGCACGATCATGATCTTCACCTTCATGGTCCCCGTCTTCGCCGGCATCGGCAACTACGTGATCCCGCTGATGATCGGCGCGGACGACATGGCCTTCCCGCGCCTCAACGCCGTGTCCTTCTGGCTCCTCCCCCTCGCCGGCCTGATCCTCCTGTCGGCGTGGGCGTACGGGTCGTACGACACGGGCTGGACGGCCTACCCCACGCTCCAGGATCAGAGCCCGTTCGGCCAGACGCTCTTCCAGATCGGCGTCATCATCGCCGGCAGCTCCTCGATCGCCACCGCGGTCAACTTCCTGGTCACGATCGTCGCGATGCGGGCGCCCGGCATGACGCTCTTCCGCATGCCGCTGCTCTGCTGGGCCAACCTGGCCACCTCGGCGCTCGTCGTCGCCGCCACGCCGTTCGTGGCCGGCGCCATGTTCATGGCGATGTTCGACCGCGAGATGGGTACGCACTTCTTCACCACGGAAGGAGGCGGCACTGCGCTCGCGTACCAGCACATCTTCTGGTTCTACTCGCATCCGGCCGTGTACATCATGGTCCTGCCCGGCTTCGGCATCATCTCCGAGGTGATCGCCACGCACGCGCGCAAGCCGGTGTTCGGCTACCGCGCGGTGGCGTTCTCGTCCGCGGGCATCGCCGTGCTCGGCTTCTCCGTGTGGGCGCACCACATGTTCGCCTCGGGCATGCAGTCCTGGCTGCGCGTGCCGATCATGTTCGCCACGCTGCTGATCGCCGTGCCCACCGGCATCAAGATCTTCTCGTGGGTCGGCACCCTGTGGGGCGGCGTGGTTCGCCTGACGACGGCCAACCTCTTCGCACTCGGCTTCATCGTCGCGTTCGTCATCGGCGGCCTCTCCGGCGTCATGCTCGCGTCCGTGCCGTTCGATCTCTCGATCACGAACTCGTACTTCATCGTCGCGCACTTCCACTACGTGCTGTTCGGCGGCTCGGTGCTGACGGTCTTCGCCGGCCTCTACCACTGGTTCCCCAAGGTGACGGGCCGCATGTACGACGAGAAGCTCGGCAAGTGGCACTTCTGGATCACCTTCATCGCCCTCAACGGCACGTTCTTCCCCATGCACTACCAGGGGCTCGAGGGCATGCCGCGCCGCGTCGCCGACTACGCGCCGCAGTTCGGCTGGAGCAACACGGTGATCACGATCTCGGCCTTCATCCTGGGCGCCAGCACGCTGATCTTCGTCTACAACATGGTCCACTCGGCCCGGCACGGCAAGCCTGCCGGAGCCAATCCCTGGGGCAGCCTCACGCTCGAGTGGATGGTCTCGTCGCCGCCGCCGACGTTCAACTTCCCGACCACGCCGCGCGTCATCGGTGGCCCGTACCGCTACGGCGAGGAGGGCGTGAAGCACGCCGTCTTCCCCGACGAGCAGCCGGCCGAGACGGAGAAGGTCGGCGCGTAGCGCCGGTCAGACAGAGGAGCATCCCCCATGGCCGCCGCTGACATGAGCACCCCGAAGATCCAGCCCTACCGGACGAACCTCAACGTCTGCGTGATGGGGCTGATCATCTTCCTCATCTCGGAGCTCGCGCTCTTCGGCGCGTTCTTCATGTACTACGCCAACCTGCGCCTCGCGCGCGGCGTGGAGTGGCCGGGCGACTTCGACATCCCGTTCGAGCCCACGTCGATCAACACCCTGATCCTCGTCCTCTCCTCGTTCACCTGCGAGTTCGCGCTCCTGTCGCTGGACAAGAAGGGCAAGGGCGGGCCGGTCTTCGCGTGGCTGTTCGCGACGTTCGTCCTCGGCGCCGTCTTCCTGGGCCTGCAGATCCACGAGTACATGACGATCGGCTTCACGCCGCAGACCGAGTCGGTCGGCGCGATCTTCTTCTCCCTGACCGGTCTGCATGGCCTCCACGTCTTCGTCGGCCTGCTGCTCCTCGGGCTCGGGATGATCCGCGCGGTTCGCGGGCGCTGGACGAAGGACTCGCACGTCGGGCTGCTCGGGATCAGCGTCTACTGGCACTTCGTGGACATCGTCTGGGTGGTCCTGTTCACGGTCGTGTACTGCCTGCCCAGCAGCTGAGCCGGAGGTGACCCGGGATGGTCATCTGGGTCCTCACGCACCTCCCCCATCTTCTCCCGCCGGTCGTCGCGTTCATCTTCCTCGCGCGGCTGGCCGTCTGGGCGTCGCAGCAGCCGCCGTCGCACTACACCGATGAGCAGGTCGAGGAGTGGAACCGCGAGCACCGGGCCGAGCGCCTGCGGCGCAGCGGTCCCGTGCGGCGCCGCACCGCCCTGATCGGCCTGATCGCGCTCGCGCCCATCATCCTCGCCTTCCTGACCGGCCTGTGGATCTACACCTTGTCGCTGCGGAACACGGCGTCACCGGACTGGCTGATCTGGTCGCATACCGCGATCAGCGTCGTCGCCCTGGTGCTGGTGGCGATCAAGTCGGGCGAGCTCGGCTGGCGGCGCATCCTGCGACGGGTGCAGGCTCGGCGCCCGCAGGACGCCATCGCCTCGATCACAATGCTCGCCCTCGGCGTGCCGATCGCCCTCACGGGCGTCCTGATGCTGCTGCGGCCGTCCGGCGGTGCGTTCACGAGCGTGGACTACCTGCATGTGATCACGGGCGTCTGGTGGGCCGTGATCGTGCAGTGGCACCTCTACCGCTATCTGGGCAGGGCGATGCGCGCAGTCTCGTCCGGCGCGGCGGCGTCGACCGCCGTCGCGGACCCGCCCGCCTGATCCGCCTGCAGCCCCAGGGCCTCGACCACGAGCCGATGGGTGATCGCGCGGGCGGCCGTCGGATCTCCGGTGCGCTCGAGGATCAGCGACCAGACCTCGTCGAACAGCGCAGGGATGCGCACCGCGGCGACAGACGTGTGGAGCAGCTCCTCGCCATGCTCGAGGCCCAGCTCGCGTGCGGCGAGCGTGAGCAGGCAGCCGTCGGCATCGTCGATGCCCCACGAGCCGCCGGTCAGACGGTCCTGGTCGCGCTCGAGGGCGCGGCCGATCGCCGTCACGACATCGGCGTCGACGCGGCTCAGCTCGTCGCGCAGCGCGTCGCGGACGAGCACCTCGCGGGCAGGCAGATCGGCGTCCATGCGCCAATGGTAGCCTGCGATGCATGCCCGGTCTGCTCTCGCCCATGCGCGCACTCATCCTCGGCACGATCGGCCTGCTCTGCCAGGTCGTCGCGCTGCTTCCGCCCGTCGACAACGCCGTCGAGACCAACGCGGCCATTCACTACCTCCAGCACGGCATCATCTTCGCCGGTGGCGTCTGCATGGGCATCGCCCTGCGCGATCTGCTGATGATGAGCCGGCGCAGCGACGGCTGATCGTCCGCTCAGTGTCCTCGGATACGATGCCTGCCGTGAGCGTGCGCCCGATCCGAGAGGTTCCTCGTGGCTGCTGAGCCCGTGGCGGCGCCGCGCCCGTCGGTCCTGCTCGACTTCTTCGAGCTGACCAAGCCGCGCGTGATGGTGCTGCTGCTGATCACCATGGTCGGTGCGATGGTCTGGGCCGAGGGAGGTCTGCCGCCCCTCTGGCTGCTGGCCGCCGCCCTGCTCGGGATGGGCCTCACCTCAGGGGGCGCGAGCGCCATCAACCACGCGCTGGAGCCCGACCTCGACATCCGCATGGAGCGCACCCGGGCGCGTCCCGTCGCGGCGGGCCGCGTCGAGCCGCGACCCGCGATCATCTTCGGGATCATCCTCACGATCCTGGGCGTGCTCGCGCTGATCTTCCTCACGGGACAGCCGCTCGCGGCCGCGATGGCACTCGCCGGCAATCTCTTCTACGTCCTCGTCTACACCATGTGGCTGAAGCGCCGGACGCCGCAGAACATCGTCATCGGCGGTGCCGCCGGAGCGATGCCGCCGCTCGTCGGCTGGGCGGCCGTGACCGGCGAGATCGGCTGGCCGGCGCTGATCATGTTCGGCGTCATCTTCCTGTGGACCCCTCCCCACTTCTGGGCGCTGGCGATCGTCAAGTTCGACGACTACGCCGACGCCGGCGTGCCGATGCTGCCGAACGTCGCGGGAATCCGTGCCGCCACCGTCCAGATCGTCGCCTATACGGTGGTCCTGCTGGCGTTCTCGGTCGCGCCCCTGCCGCTGGGCTGGCTTGGCATCACCGACGAGGTGCTCGGTCCGATCTACGGCATCATCGCGCTCCTGCTCGGCCTGCGGTTCCTGCAGTACACCGTGCGCCTGCATCGGGAGGCGGGTGACATCGACATCGCCCGCGAGACGTTCCGGTTCTCGCTGCTCTACCTGGCGGGGATCTTCTTCGCGATGGCCGTCGACCGCGTCCTGCTCGGGTAGGTCGAACCGTTGGCTGCCCGTCGTCCCGTCTCGCCGCGCCGCCTGACGGCGCTGATCTCGAGCCTGATCTTCCTTGACATGATCACGTGGCTCGCCGCCGTGCCGCTCGTCCCCGTCTGGCAGGAGGAGCTCGGGCTGACCGACGACCAGTCGGGCGTGGTTCTCGGCATCTACAGCTTCTCGGTGCTGCTCTTCGCCATTCCCGCGGGGCATCTGGCCGACCGCCTGGGTGCCCGCCGCCTGACGCTGATCGGGGCCGCCGTGTTCATCCTCGCCGCGCCTGCGATCGCGCTGGCCGACACGTTCGTGCTGCTGCTCCTCGTCCGCGTCGTGCAGGGAGCCTGCTCGGCGGTGACGTGGTCTGCGGGGCTCGCCTGGCTGGGAGGTGCCGTCGGCGATGAGTACCGTCCGCGGGGTCTGTCGATCGCGAACGCCACGGCGACGGTCGGGACCATCGCCGGACCGCTGCTCGGCGGCCCGGTCGTCGCGGCGGTCGGTCTGGGCGTCGCCTTCAGCGTGCTCGGCGGCATCGTCGCCCTGGTCGTCGTGTGGGCGCTGTTCGAGCCGGGCGGCGATCCGCACGCCAGGCTCCACCACGAGGCGCAGGGGCCGTTCGAGTCGCTGCGTCGCGCGGCCAAGCCGGGCCGGATCCAGATCGCGTTCGTGTCGATCGCCTTCGTCGCCCTGATGATGGCCGCCCTGCAGCTGCTCGGTCCCCTGCACATGGACGCCGCCGGCCTGACCTCGTCGACGATCGGGTGGATCTTCACGGCCGGCAGCATCTGCTCGGTGATCGCCATCCTCGTGGTCGCCCGCCTCGGCCGTCGGCTCAACCAGACCCGCGCGCTGGTGCTCCTCCCGGCGATCTGCGGCACGATCGTCGTGCTGATGCTCGTCCCGCTCGGGATCCCCTGGTACGCGGCGTTGCTGATCATCGTGATGAGCCTCGCCGCGCCCATCTTCACGATCGCGTACGCCGCCTGTGCCGACGGCACCCGTGACGAGAAGATCGGTGAGGGCGGCGCGTTCGGGATGCTGAATGCCGTCTGGGCCGTCGGATCGCTGCTCGCACCGATCATCGCCGGGTTCATCTCGCAGCAGGGTCCGTCGTGGTTGATGTACGTGCTCGTCGGCGCATTGAGTCTCGTCGCGATGTTGGTGCTCCGTCGCTCCGAGGGCGTGGTCACCGCCGCTGCGCGCGCCGGATACGATCCGGCGCAGTGACCGCGCGCGTACACGCAGCAGGGGGCATCGCCCGTCTGGCCGGGAGGCTCTCGCGTGCCGCCGGCCGCGGCGGGGGCACGACCCTGCCCGGGCGGGTGTTCCTGATGCTGGCGCCCGGCGGTCTCGGCGAGCTCGCCTCCGCGCTCCCGGATGGGGTGACGGTGGTGAGCGCGACGAACGGCAAGACGACGACGTCCGCGATGCTCTCCCACATCCTGGGTGTCGAGCGGGAGGTCTGCCGCAACGGCGCCGGCGCGAACCTGATGTCCGGCGTGGTCACCACGCTCCTGCAGCGACCGACGGCGGCGACGGTCGGCGTGCTCGAGGTGGACGAGGCCGCGTTGCCCGGCGTTGTCTCGGGCGTTGCGCCGCACGTGGTCGCCCTTGGGAATCTCTTCCGCGATCAGCTCGACCGCCACGGCGAACTGGAGATGGTCGCGGATCGCTGGCGGGCGATGGTCGACAGCCTGCCGGCGCAGACCACCCTCGTGCTGTGCGCCGACGACCCGGTGATCGACGCGCTGGGCGCCGATCGAGGACATGTCATCCGCTACGGCATCGACGATCCCTCCGTGTCCCTGGCCGAGCGCGACGAGGCCGCGGACTCCACCGCGTGCGTCCGCTGCGGCCGCCCCTACGCCTACGACGCCGTCTACCTCGGGCATCTGGGCGCCTACCGGTGCCCGGCTGGCGACCATGCGCGGGGCGCACTCGACATCGCCGCACGCGCGGTCCGTCCGCTTGGGTTGGAGGGCACGGCCTTCCGCGTCGATGCTCCGGACGGGGCGACGGAGGCGACCCTGCCGCTGCCTGGTCTGTACAACGTGGAGAACGCGCTGGCGGCGGTCGCAGCGGCCTACGCGCTCGGCATTCCCACGGCGACAGCCGTCGAACGTCTCGCGACCTTCCGGGCGGCGTTCGGGCGCTTCGAGCGGATTCGGATCGACGGCCGCGAGGTGGTGCTGATCCTCTTCAAGAACCCCACGGGCGCCAACGAGGCCCTGCGCGCGATCGCCCCGGACCTGCCAGGGGCGCACGTCGTGCTGGCCCTCAACGATCGGGTTGCGGACGGACGCGACGTCAGCTGGATCTGGGACATCGACCTCGAGGGTGCGCTCGATGCCGCGGCGTCGATCGTGTGCAGCGGTCGGCGCGCCGCGGACCTCGCGGTGCGCCTGCGCTACGCGGACGTGCCCCTGGACCGCATCGACCGCCTGCGCGAGACCGATGTGGCCCTCGATCGCGCGGTGGCGGACGCCGCTCCCGGGGAACGCGTCTACGTGCTCGCGACGTACACCGCGATGCTCGACCTCCACCGCCAGCTCGCCGACCGCGGTCTGACGGATCCCTTCTGGGAGGAGCGGCGCTGATGCTGCGCATCGTCCCCGTCTACCCCGAGCTGCTGTCGATCTATGCCGACCGCGGCAACGTCCGCGTGCTCGCCCAGCGCGCCCGCTGGCGCGGCATCGACGTCGAGGTCGCGCCGCTGGCGCTGGGTGAGGATCTCGATCCGGCGCGTGCCGACGCGATTCTGATCGGCGGTGGACAGGATCGGGATCAGGCGCTCGTGGCCGACGCGCTGATCGCACAGACGCCCGCCCTGCGCTCGGCGATCGCCGACGGCGTGCCGGTCCTTGCGGTGTGCGGCGGCTTTCAGCTGCTGGGTCACCGCTACGTGGACCAGAGCGGCCGCGAGACGCCGGGAACCGGGCTGGTCGATCTGGAGACCGTCGCCGGCCGGCACCGCCTGATCGGCAACGTGGTGGTCGACGTGGAGCTCGGCGGCGCCACGCATCAGCTGGTGGGCTTCGAGAACCACGCCGGCCGCACCACGCTGGGGCACGACGTCAAGGCGCTGGGGCGTGTGCGTGTCGGCGGCGGCAACAACGGGGACGGCTTCGCCGAGGGCTGCCGCGTGGATCGCGTGATCGGCACCTACGTCCACGGACCGCTGCTGCCCAAGAATCCGTGGCTCGCGGACCAGGTGCTCGCGTGGGCCTGCGACCATCGCGGCCTGAGCACCGTCCTCGAGCCTCTCGACGATCGCCTCGAGGCAGCGGCGGTGACGACCGCGATCGAGGTGGCCCGGGCGCAGCAGCGCTAGGCGATCCACATGCGACCGAGGCTGACGAACGGGTCGCCGGGGCGGTAGCGCATCAGGTACTCGTGGATCGGCGGGCGCAGGTCGAGCTCGTGCAGCCTCGCGCGATCGACGAACGCGTGTCCGAGCACCGCCTCGTCGGCGGAGACGAGCTGCTCCACCTCGTGGGGCATGGTCTCGATCGCGAAGATCATGTGCAGGATGTGGCGTCCGCCGGCTGTCTCGAGCGGCGGGATGGTCTCGGCGAGCGCGATCGGGCCGTGCACGACGGTCGGCGTGAGACCGCACTCCTCGGCGAACTCGCGGCGGACGGCGTCCTCGAGCTGCTCGCCCTCCTCCACCCCGCCGCCCGGCAGCAGCCAGTAGGAGCGTCCCTCCTTCTCATGGCGGACCAGGAGCACACGGCCGCCGTTGATCAGGAGGCCCGCAACGCGGATGCGCGGGCCGGTCATGCGCCCTTCCCGGTCGAGCCGAAGCCTCCCTCGCCCCGGGCGGAGTCGGGCAGGGTGTCGACCTCGGCGAACCGCACGGTCGGCAGGTGGATCAGCACCAGCTGGGCGATGCGATCACCGGGCGCGATGGTGCGCGATTCGGCGGGATCGTGGTTGACCAGGATCACCTTCACCTCGCCGCGGTAGCCCGCGTCGATCAGCCCGGGCGCGTTGAGGACGCCGAGGCCCTCCTTCAGCGCGAGGCCCGACCGTGGCACCACGAGCCCCGCCATGCCGTCCGGCAGGGCCATGGCGAATCCGCAGCCGATCGCGGCTCGCTCTCCCGGGGCGAGGACCACGGCCTCCGTGGCGTGGAGATCGTGGCCGGCATCGTCGTGGTGGGCCTGCTGGGGCAGGCGCGCGTCGGGGCGCAGGCGCAGGAAGAGCACGTCGCTCACGCGATCGGCTCCGGGGCGACCTCGAAGCGCTCGTAGCGGTCGCGCTCGGCCTTGGGCAGGCGCGCGCGGATGCGCACTCCCTCGGCGGTGTCCTCGCGCTGGGAGATCGGCGCACCGAGCGCGTAGAGCGAGGACAGCGCACCTCCCTCCGTGTGCGGCACCAGCAGCTCGACGGGCTCGAAGCGACCCGCGAAGTGCTCGGCGATGGCGATCTCGAGCTCCTCGAGCCCCTCGCGCGTGTGCGACGAGACCTGCAGTGCGTCGGGCAGGCGATTGCGGAGACGTTGTCGATCCTCGGGCCCCACGAGATCGATCTTGTTGAGCACGACGATCCGCGGCAGCTCGTCCGCTCCGATCTGGCTGAGGACGTCGTCCACGGCGCGCATCTGCTCCTCGCGCTCCTCCTCCGGCAGCGAGGCATCGACGATGTGCAGCAGGAGGTCGCCGGACAGGGTCTCCTCGAGCGTGGATGCGAACGCCTCCACGAGACCGTGCGGGAGCTTGCGGATGAAGCCCACGGTGTCCGTGATGGTGTATTCGCGGCCCACGTGCGTGAAGCGCCGCGTCGTCGGATCGAGCGTCTCGAACAGGCGGTTGCGGCTGGAGACCTCGGCGCCGGTGAGCGCGTTGAGCAGGCTCGACTTGCCGACGTTCGTGTAGCCGGCGAGAGACACGGTCGGGACGATCCCCTCCATGCGCTGCTTGCGCTGCAGGCGGCGGCGCTTTCCGGTCTCCTTGAGCTTGCGCCGCAGCGCGGTGATGCGGTCGCGGGCCAGGCGGCGATCGGTCTCGAGCTGGGACTCGCCGGGACCGCGGGTGCCGACGCCGCCACCGAGGCGCTCGAGGTGCTGCCACATGCCGCGCATGCGGGGCAGCTGGTACTCGAGCTGCGCCAGCTCGACCTGCAGCTTGCCCTCGGCGGTGTGCGCGTGCGCCGCGAAGATGTCGAGGATCAGCGCCGTGCGGTCGATCACGCGGATCTTGAAGCGGTTCTCGAGGTAGCGCTGCTGCGAGGGGGTCAGCTCGTCATCGATCACGAGCACCTCCGCCTCAGTGGCCTTCAGCTCCTCTTCGAGCTCGTCGACCTTGCCGGAGCCGAGGTAGGTCTTCAGCTCGGGCTGTTCGCGGCGCTGGATCAGCTGCCCGACGGGCTCGCAGAGCGCCGTGTGCAGGAGCTCGGTGAGCTCGGCGAGATCGGCCTCGATGCGCTGGTTCTGACGGGCGACGGCAGCGACGAAGGCGCGCTCCGGTGCGGTGTCGCGTATCTGATGGAAGCCGTCGCCCACTGGGACGGAGTCTACTCCGCTCAGGAGGCGGCGAGCGCGGCGCCGATGCGGTCCAGCGCCTCGCGCAGGCGATCCTCGGGAACCGTCAATGCCATCCGCACGTAGCCCTCCCCCGCGCTGCCGTAGGCGCTCCCCGGCGTCACGACGACGGCCGCCTGCTCGAGGAGGCGCGCGGCGAAGTCGGCCGAGGACTCGCCGGTCGGGATCGGCACCCAGAGGTACATGCCGCCCTGCGGCGGCGTCACGGCCATGCCGATCTCGGCGAGCCGCGCGCAGGCGAGATCGCGCCGGGCGCGGTAGATCGCGAGCGGCGGGCCGTCGAGGTCCGTCTGGCGGAGCATCCACGCGGCGGTGCGCTGCAGGGCCGGGAACATGCCCGAGTCGATCTGCGTCTTGAGGCGCTGGAGGATCGAGATGATCTCCGCGTTGCCGACCGCGAAGGCGATGCGCCAGCCCGGCACCGAGTACGCCTTGGAGAGCGAGAGGATCTCGATGCCACGGCTGCGGAAGCCGGGATCGGACAGGGCGCTCGGCGCGACGGCGTCATCGAAGGCGAGCTCCGCGTAGGCGTGGTCGTGGCACAGGACCAGATCGTGCCGGTCGCCGAAGGCCGCCAGGCGCGCGAACAGATCCGGTGCGGCCACGGCACCCGTCGGGTTGTTGGGATAGCCGCAGATCAGCAGCCGCGCCCGCTCTGCGGCGTCCGGCGGGACCGCCTCGAGGTCGGGCTGAAACCCGTTGGCGGCGAGCAGCGGCAGTGGGAACGACGCCGCGGCGGCGAGCAGCGGACCGCCGGTGTAGACCGGATAGCCCGGATCGGCCACGAGCGAGAGCGCGCCCGGGTCGAGCACGGCGAGCGCGAGGTGCGCGAGGCCCTCCTTCGCGCCGAGCAGCGGCAGGATCTCGGTGGCGGGATCGAGGGCGATGCCGAAGCGGCGGGCGTAGTGCTCGGCCACGGCCTCGCGCAGCTCGGGCTGGCCGATGTTGGTGGGATACCGCGCGGCGTCGTCGCGCTGCACCTCCTCGGCGAGACGGGCGCGGATGCGCGGGTCCGGCGGGATGTCCGGATCGCCGATGCCGAGCGAGATCACGTCGATGCCGGCTGCGCGCTGCTCGGCGATCGTGCGGTTCATGCGCGCGACCACGTACTCGGGGATCGCGTCCATGCGGTCGGAGAAGCGCATGCTCAGACCAGGTAGCTGTTCGGGATGGTCAGCCGCTCGAGGCGACGGGCGGGGCCATGCATCGTGACGAAGCCGTCGTCGTCGACCTCGATCACCAGCTCGCCACCGGGCAGCTGCACGGTGACGGGGGACGTGGCGGTGCCGTTCACGACGCCGGCGACGGCGACGGCGCAGGCGCCCGTCCCGCAGGCCCGGGTCTCGCCCACCCCGCGCTCCCAGACGCGCATGCGAACGCGATGCTCGTCGATCCGCTCCACGATCTCGACGTTGACGCGCTCGGGGAACCACGGGTGGTGCTCGAGGTCCGGGCCCACGTCCTCCAACGGGAACGCGGTGATGTCGTCGACGGGGATCACCACGTGGGGATTGCCGACGCTGACGAACGTGTGCGCGTACGGGAAGGCGTCGCCGGTCGGGGCGTACTGCGGCCCATCCAGCCGCGTCTGGGCCATGCGGGCGGTGACGAGTTCGTCGTCCACCTCGCACTCCAGCACGCCTGCCGCGGTGCTGATGCTGACGTGCTCCTGCCCGGTCTGCTCGGCGAGCCAGCGCGCGACCATCCGCGTGCCGTTGCCGCAGGCCTCGCTCTGCGTGCCATCGGGGTTCCAGATGCGCATCGAGACGTCGGCGCCATCGTCGCGTCGCACCTCGAGCACGCCATCGCCGCCGAGAATCGCGCAGACGGTGCGCGCCTGGTCGGGATCGAGCGGCGCCCGCAGCTCCTCGGCGTCGATCAGGAGGTAGACGTTGCCGGCTCCCTCCCAGCGCTCGGCGGGGACGCTCATGGCGCTCCCAGCTCCTCGGCGATCACCCGCTCGCACTCCTCGAGCGCGCTGATCTCCACCCATTCTCCGGGCTGGTGGGCCTGGGTGGGCTCGCCGGGGCCGTAGTTGAA
>CAZPQP010000013.1:14329-20466 GCA_964588635.1 uncultured Bifidobacterium sp. | reverse complement strand
CGCGTCTCGATCCGCATCACGTACTAGCGCGATCCTCCGGGCCGGCCCGCGTGGCCGGCCCGGAGCTTGCGCCTCAGCGAAACAGGCGGATCGTCACTCCCTCAAGTGACAGATCCTTTCTCTCGCGGTCACCTGTCGTCTCGAACGCGCGTCTACGAGAACGGGTACCAGCGTCGCTCAAGCGAGTCCGAGCTCGACCAGTAGGTCCTGACCGCGCTGCACTGCCTCCGTCGGGTCAATGCGCGGGTGCTCGAGGCGATGCAGGCGATCCGCCTCTGACTCCTCCCGCCAGCGCCGGAGGTCCGATGTTCCATCGCGCGGCCCCATGTGGGCGCACACCTCACGCAAGTGCCTCATCAAGCCGTCGGACGTGGAGATCGTGATACGACCGTCACCTTCGACGACGGAGATGACATCCTGCCCCACCGTGATCCCGGACGCGCGGCGCAGCGCTGTCGGAAGGGTGATGCGACCTCGACTGTCGATCCGGAGCGGGAACGTTTTCATGCGACAAACGTACCGCGAGCTTCGGCATCACGGGACGGCCATGCGTTCTCCGAATTCGAGGATTCGTGCGCGTCCCCTCGGCGGGCCGAGCGACAGACGCCCCGTAGACTGCACCAGTGACCTCGCTGCTCGCGCAGACCGTTCCCCTCTCGATCGGCGCGGCGATCAGCCCGATCGTGCTGATGAGCGTGCTCGCCATCATCGGCGGGCACCACGGCAAGGCGCGGGCTGTGGCCTTCGCGATCGGTTTCGCGATCATGTCGACCGTGCTGCTGCTCGTCGGCGTGCTGGTGGTCGCCGCACTGCGCGACCGCAACAGCGCGACGGTCGAGTCGCCGGTGATCGAGGTCGTCCTCGGCGTGGTGCTGATCGCCTTCGGTCTGCTGATGGTGCGCCCGAAGCGGAAGGACGACGAGACCAAGGCGAAGGAGCACCATCGCACGTGGGTCACGCCCGAGTCGCCGCTCTACATGTTCACGATCTTCGGACTCGTGCTGATGCTCGTGAACGTCTCGACGATCGTGCTGCTGCTCGCGATCCTCAAGGAGGTGGCGCGCAGTGGCGCATCGACCGCCGACGCGGCCGTCGCGCTCGGCATCGCCGACGTCTTCGCGATCCTGCCGGCGGCGCTGCCGGCCGCCGTGGCCCTGTTCGGCGGTGCGGCGATGGCGGGGAGGGTCACGCAGCTCGGCCAGTGGACCAACCGCAACGGCAAGTACATCCTCTGCGTGCTGTTCGTGGTGTTCGGCGTGCAGGATCTGCTGAAGGCGCTCGGGCACTAGACCGCATTTAGGCTCCAGGCGTGCTGCAGCTTCTCGCACAGGTTGTGCCGCTGGCGATCGCCGGGGCGATCAGCCCCGTCGTCCTGATGGGCGCGCTCGCGATCCTCGACGGGCCGCGCGCGATTCGGCAGTCTGCCGCGTTCAGCGTCGGGGTGATTGGCACCACGATCGTGCTGTTCGTCGCCGGGTTCCTCGTGGCGGTGCTGCGCCGCGACGGCGACACGCCGGCCTGGTTCTCGGGCGATCGTGCGCATGTGGTTATCGGTGTGATGCTGATCGTCGCCGGCATCGTGCTCGGCTCGATCCGCCCTGATCCGAAGCGAACGAAGCAGTTCGAGGCCAAGTTCCTGTCCGGCACGCGCCCGCTGCGCGACTTCGTGATTGCCGGCACCGCGCTGATGATCACCAACGGCTCGACGTTCGTCGTGCTGATCGCGATTCTGCACGCCGTGGCGCGAGCTGATGTGGTGTTCGCCGACGAACTGATCGCGTTTGGGGTGGCGACCTTCATCGTGGTGCTGCCCGCGACCGCACCCCTCGCCGCCGCAGTGTTCGGCGGGGCGGGGACGCGCGCATGGCTCGAGCGCATCAGCCGCCTCGCAATGCGCTACGGGCGCTTCGTGATGGCCGCACTCTGGATTGCCTTCGGCGTGAAGGACGTCCTGTCGGTCGTGCTGGGCTGACGCGCGGGGAGGAGGGGCCGCGCGCGTCAGGCGCTCGTGTGCGCCGCGACGATCCGCTCGAGCGCATCGAGCCACGCCGTGTAGTACGCCGTCGCAGGATCCTCGTCGGGATCGTGGTCGTGAAGGTCGATCGCCTCGGCCAGCGCATCGCGCCATTCGACGGGTCCGACGCCGAGCTCGCGCAGGGCGATCACGCCTGCGCCGAGCGCGCGTGCCTGCCACGGCTCGTCGAAGGCGAGCTCGCCATTGGTGCGCGGCAGGTCGAGCGACGCGAGGTACGGATCGTCGGTCATGCCGTGGCCGGCGCCAGCGGCAGGCCGGTGCCGATCATCGAGTCGCGCGTGACGAGCGCCGCGAGGTCGTCCTCCCCGAGCCCGTCGGTGCCCGCGGGGCGCATGGGCAGCACGAGATAGCGGACCTCCGCCGTGGAGTCCCACACCTGGATCTCCGTCGCGTCCGGCAGCTCGACCCCGAACTCGTGCAGCACCGCGCGCGGCTCGGCGACGACGCGGGCGCGGTACGGCGCGCTCTTGTACCACGTCGGCGGGAGCCCGAGCACCGGCCACGGGTAGCACGAGCACAGGGTGCAGACGATCATGTTGTGGATCGCGGGCGTGTTCTCCACGACCACCATCGTGTGCCCTTCCTCGCCGGCGAACCCGAGCTCGGCGATCGCCGCGGTGCCGTCCTCGAGCAGGCGATCGCGGTAGGCCGGGTCGCTCCAGGCGCGGGCCACGACGCGGGCGCCGTTCTGCGGGCCGACGTCGTTGACGTAGCGGTCGATGATCGCGTCGATGGCGTCGCTCGTGACGATGCCCTTCTCGACGAGCACGGCCTCGAGCGCGCGCGTGCGCAGCTCCTGCTCGCTGGCCGGACGCGGGTGATGATGCCCGTCGTGGTCGTGGTCGTGGTCGTGGTCGTGATCGTGATCGTGATCGTGATCGTGCATCAGTCGGCCTCCAGGTAGCGCTCCCACAGATCGGCGAGCACGGCGTGCTCGTCGACGTCATCCCCCCACAGATCGCGTGCGCGGAAGCGCACCGCGTAGACCGCCTCGCGCTCGGCGTTGTCGACGTCGGGCACGCCGTCGTCGCCGCGGACCGCGACGATCATGCCCGTCGCGCCGCGCAGGTAGCGCGGGCAGCGCGTGTGCCCCGCCGGGCGCATGCGCACGACGCGCACGCGGTCGCCGACCCCGAACGCGGGCGCGGCAGCCGGCGGCATGGGGTGGCTCTCGGCGAGTGCGCCGAGCAGGTTCGCCGTGCGCGCCGGATCGGCGGTGCGCGGCGCGGGCTCACCGCCGGCGAGCCGCGCGGCCCAGGCGTCGACCTCCTCGTGCGTCAGCGCACCGGTCTCGACCAGCGCCTGCTCGGCCTCGTACAGCCACTTCTCGTAGTAGCTCGCCTGCAGATACCGGGCGTGGCCGATCTGCTCGATCGTATGGCGGAAGGCGTGCGTGGAACGCGGCGCGCTCGCGACGGCCAGCGCGAACGCCCGCGCATCCCAATCGTTCGGGAGCGCGGCGTCGGCGCCCGGCCACGTCGCCGGGCCGAAGCCGTGCATGCCGCCGACGTCGTGGATGCCGTCCATGCGCCTGACGATAGATCACCGTCGATGGTCGCGCGAGCGCGTCTGGGTGTTCCGGTTGGGGTCTGACTCCAAGCGGAACTAGAACCCGGCGGGCGCGCCCGTCTGCTCGCGCTCGTGCTTGCCGCCCGGGATCAGGGCACCGCAGACCACTGCGCTGACGAGGAAGATGCCCGCCGAGACCCAGAACGCCACGGAGTAGCTGTGCACGGCCGCGGCCATCTGGTCGCCGAGGCCGTCGGCGAGGAAGCTCGTGACGGCGCTCGCGGCGATGGTGGAGAGGAGCGCGGTGCCGATCGAGCCGCCGACCTGCTGCGTCGTGTTCGCCATCGCCGAGGCGATGCCCGCGTCGTGCGCCTCCACGCCGGAGGTGCCGACCTCGAAGCAGGTTGCGAACAGCAGGCCGAGGCCGAGGCCGAGCGCGACGAGACCGGGGAGGACGTGCGAGACGTAGCCCGTGTCGACGCCGATCTGGGTGAGCAGCGCCATGCCGACGGCAGCCAGGAGCATGCCGGCGAAGATCGGGATGCGGGCGCCGATCCGCGGCAGCAGCACCGCCGTGGATGTCGTCGCCATCACCATGATCGCGCCGACCATCGGCAGGAACGCGAAGCCCGTCTTGATCGGCGAGTACATCAGGATCGTCTGCAGGTAGTACGTCAGGAACAGGAACACGCCGAACATGCCGACGCACGCGAGCCCGAGGCCGAGGTACGCACCGCCGCGCGAGCGGTCGACCACCACGCGCATCGGCAGCAGCGGGTTGGCGACGCGGGTCTCGATCAGCACGAAGATCGCGGTCAGGATCAGGCCGCCGATCAGGCACACCAGGGTGACGGTCGATGTCCAGCCGTCCGTCGCGGCCTGCGAGCAGCCGTAGACGATGCCGAGCAGGCCGACGGAGATCACGACCGTCCCGAGCAGGTCGAGCCGCGCCTTGCCCTCCGGACGCTGGTTGACGAGCAGGACGAACGCGGCGATCGCGGCCGGCACGGCCAGCACGAGGTTCACGTACAGGCACCAGCGCCACGACAGGTACTCGGTCAGGAAGCCGCCGAGGATCAGGCCGATTGCCGCACCCGCACCGGCGATCGCGCCGTAGATGCCGAACGCCTTGCCGCGCTCGTCGGGATCGGTGAACGTCGTGGTGAGGGTGGAGAGCGCCGCGGGGGCGAGGAGCGCGCCGAACAGGCCCTGCGCCGCGCGGGCGATCACGAGCACCTCGAAGTTGGGGGCGCTGCCGCCGACCGCGGAGGCGACGGAGAAGCCGATGAGGCCCGCGAGCAGCACGTTCTTGCGTCCGAAGACGTCGGCGAGGCGGCCGCCGAACAGGAGCAGCGAGCCGAAGGCGAGCGTGTACGCCGTGATGATCCACTGGCGGCTGTCGTCGGAGAAGCCCAGGTCCATCTGCGCGGACGGCAGCGCGATGTTGACCACCGTCGAGTCGAGCACGACCATCAGCTGCGCAATGCCGAGGACGGCGAGGATCGCCCAGCGCTTCGAATGATGGGGATTGTGGGCGTGATCGGACACGGGGGACTCCTGGGAACGCGGGGGCGACACTGCCCTGATGGTGCGTCTTCGCCGTCAATCGCGTGGAGCCTGCCGGTGGCTCACTCCCGTCGCCGGGGCCGGTCGTGCAGCGCGCCGCCCGCGGCCGTAGGATCGCGCCATGCCGATCCGCATCAGCCAGGCGCTCCTCACCGGCTTGGCCGGTGCCGACGTCCCTGTGCTCGAGCGGGAGCTCTGGTTCGGGTCGGGCGGGGTCTGCGCGCTCTGCACCGGGGCGATGGATCCGGAGGGCGACGAACTCGAGGCGGGTCGGGACGGAGCGGGCGGTCTCCATCTCAGCCACGCCCGCTGCCAGCACGACGTGGTCGGTGACGCCGATCGCGTACGACTCGAGCGCGAGCTCGGCGACGACCCCGCGGCGTACCTCGAGCGACGGGGCTGGCGGAAGAGCCGCGCACGGCGCGTCGAGCCACGCGTGCCGCTCCTGCGGGCGGGGTCGGAGCGTCGCTGGACGTGGCTCGTCGAGGGCGCGCTCGCCGACGGCAGTGGCGTTCAGCTCGGGTGCCTGGCGCTCTCGTTCGGTGGCGAGGGCGGCGAGGACCACGAGGGCGTGTTCATCGAGGGCGACGGTGAGGATCTGTGGACCGTCGTCGTGCTCGACGCCGACTATCCCGACATCGGCTTCGTGACGCTGACCGAGCACGCGCGCGAGCTCGACTGGGTCGCCGACGATTCCACCCGGCAACGCATCGCGCTCGAGAGCACTGCCTTCGAGCAGGCCGTCCGCCTCACCCTCGCGGCCGGGGGTGACGAGCTCGAGGTGCGCGCGCGCTTCACGCCCGCCGTGCAGCTCGCCCTGGCCAGCCGTGGCATCCCGTTTGGCGATCGCCACGAGGCGGATTGGGGCACCGTGATCGTCGCGCGCGAGGGGAGTCGAACGCTCGACGACCTGCCCGAGCTGATCGACCTGCTCGGCGATGCGCTCTGGCTCCGCGAGGTCGTCGCGGGCGACCCGCCGGGGCGTGTGCCGGACCGGGAGGAGCTGCGCAGGCTCGCTCTGGGGGGG
>CAZPQP010000013.1:0-14229 GCA_964588635.1 uncultured Bifidobacterium sp. | reverse complement strand
CCCGCCGGGGCGTGTGCCGGACCGGGAGGAGCTGCGCAGGCTCGCTCTGGGGGGGTAGGCGGAGAGGGAGGGATTCGAAAGCCCGCGCCGTGCGGATGGAGGAAGTGGGGGTGGCTTCTCGCGGGCGCCTTCGTCGATGCTGCTCAAGGCGAGCGCAGCTCGGCTTGACGGGGCTGATCGCGCGTCGGCCTGGCTGGTGTGCAGCACTCGGCGAACACCCTCGGTGCAACCGAGGATTCGAAGCGGTGGCTTGGAGCTTGACCCCGAGTGTCGATCACCGGGGAGCAAGAGAGGCGGAGAGGGAGGGATTCGAACCCTCGGTTGAGGTTAGCCCCCAACAACGGTTTTCGAGACCGCCACCTTCAACCACTCGGTCACCTCTCCGCGCGGGTGGAAGCCTATCCGAATCCGGCTGGAAGTCGCGGCGGACAGCCCTCGCATCGTGCCGTAGCAGATCTGCTACAGTCGCCGCATGAACGTGATCCCCCAACGCGAGCTCCGCAACAACTGCTCCGACGTCCTCCGACGTGCTGAGGCGGGCGAGAGCTTCGAGATCACCGTTGATGGGCGCCCGGTGGCGCGGCTGACGGGGATCATCGGGCGTCGTCGGTTTGTCCCTGCGGCTGATTTCATGCGCCTCTTCGACATCGCAGGCCCGAAGGACACGACGTTCTTCGAGGACATCCGCGAAGGCATCGACGACGACCTTCACGATCCGTATGAGGCGCGCGCGTGAAGGTTCTGGTCGATACGTCGGTGGTCATCGACCCCGAGGGTGCGGAATGGCCTGACGACGCGGAACTCGCAATCTCGGCAATCACCGTGGCCGAACTGGGCTTTGGTGTCATCAAGGCGGACGATCCGGTGCTCCGCGCTCGACGGACGTTGCGCCTCCAGCGTGCTCGGGCGTCGTTCGAAGTGCTTCCGGTCGATGAGTCGGTGGCTGAGGCGTACGTCACGGCGGCGACCGCGCTCTATGTTGATGGACGCAACCCACGATCGCGCAACTTCGATCTCCTCATCGCCGCCACGGCGATGGCGAACGGTCTGCCGCTCTACACGCGCAATTTCAAGGACGTCGCGACGCTTCGCCATCTCGTCGACGTCCGCCCGGTCTGAGCCGGAACCGCAGCGCGTCGGCACTCGATTCCGTACGACGCCGCGGCGATCGCCATCACAATGCGCCCATGCGCCTCGCTGATGGCAGACATCTCCCGGTCGAACGGGCCACGATGCACGCCACGACGGGCTCCGGTCCGGGCGGCCAGCATCGCAACCGCTCGCACACGCGGGTCGAGCTGCGCCTGCCGCTCTCGATCATGGGGCTGACGGCGACCGAGCTCGAGCGCGTCCGCACCCTGCTCCACCAGCGGATCGTCGATGACGCGCTCGTGGTGCGGGCGGGGGAGCAGCGCTCGCAGCACCAGAACCGCATCGTCGCGGAGGAGCGGATGGTGAAGCTGATCGACGGTGCGCTGCGGCGCGATCCCCATCGCGTCTCGACGCGCCCGACGAAAGGCAGCCAGGAGCGGCGACTGCAGGAGAAGCAGCGCCAGGCCGTGCGCAAGCGTGAGCGCCGGGTCTCGTTCGACGACTGAGCACGGCGCGCCTGACCGCCCGGATTCGCACGGCGGGTACACTCCGCCCGTGAGCACCCCGAATCCCATCCGCCCGCGCGGCCCGATCGACCTGCCGAAGGTCGAGCAGGCTGCGGCCGATCTGCTGACCGGGCTCGGCTACGACCTGACCGACGAGTCGCTGGCGTCGACGCCGAAGCGCGTCGCGCGGATGTACGAGGAGATCCTCACCGCGAAGCCGTTCGAGTCGACGACGTTCCCCAACGACGGCGAGTACGACGAGCTGGTCGTCGTGCGCGACATCCCGTTCCACTCGCTCTGCGAGCACCACCTGCTGCCGTTCACCGGCGTCGCGCACGTCGGGTACATCCCGGGGCCGCGCATCGTCGGGCTGTCGAAGCTCGCGCGTGTCGTCGACCTCTACTCCCGCGAGCTGCAGGTGCAGGAGCGCATGACGGCGCAGGTCGCCAACTGGCTCGAGGAGACGCTCCAGCCGCGCGGCGTCGGCGTCGTCCTCGAGGCCGAGCACCTCTGCATGACGGTGCGCGGCGTGCGCGCGCCCGGCTCGCGCACGACCACGTCGGCCGTGCGCGGGATGCTGCGCCACGACCCGCGCACCCGCGCCGAGTTCTTCGCGCTCGTCGGCGCCTCGACCGGCGTCTAGGCCGATGGCGATCCGTCGCGCCTGGCTCTGGGTCGCCGGGGCCGTCCTCGCCGACGCCATTCTGCGGCTGCGGTTCCTCAACGTGCCGCTCAACGTGGACGAGGCGGGCTACGGCGCGGTCACGCGCACGTGGGCGCGCGGCTTCGCGCTGTATGGCGACGTCGCGTGGGTCGATAGGCCGCAGGGGCTGCTCGGCCTGTACCGGATGGCGCTCTGGTTCGGCGACGAGTGGGCGATTCGCATGCTCGCGCTCCTGGCCGGCGTTGCGCTCGTGCTCTCCCTCGCCGTGATCGCGTGGACGATCGGCGGGCCGCGCGCCGCCGTGATCGCCGCGTGGCTGATGGCGGTGATCGGGCCCGCGCCGCACATCGAGGGCTTCACGGCCAACGGCGAATTGCTCGGCGGGGCCGTCGCCGCCGTCGCGATCGCGATCGCCTTCCGCTGGAGCGAGTGGCCGCGGCTCTGGCTGCTGCTCGTCGCCGGCGTCGTGGCGGGGCTCGCGCCGCTCGTCAAGCAATCGGCCTTCGACGGCGTGCTCGTCGTCGGCGTGCTCGTCCTCGTCGTCGCCTACCGGGAACGCGATTGGGCCGCCGGCCTCGGGCGCCTCGCGATCGTCGGCGTCGGCATCGCGATCCCGTGGACGCTCGCGCTCATCGCCGCGGCGTTCTCGTCGCCCGGCGTGAGCGGCTGGTGGTTCGCGATCTATGGCTACCGCGCCCAGACGGAGTCCCTCATCTCCGGCGACATCGGGTTTCGCGCCAACCTGTTCGTCAACTCGATCCCG
Source organism: uncultured Bifidobacterium sp. (assembly GCA_964588635.1). GTDB lineage: Bacteria > Actinomycetota > Thermoleophilia > Gaiellales > F1-60-MAGs149 > F1-60-MAGs149. Next base: position 11,204 of record CAZPQP010000013.1, on the reverse strand, counting down.
TGGATGCTGGTGGACGCCGCCGTGCTGATCCTGCTCGGCATCCTCGGCCTGCTCGCGATGCGGCGCGAGCGCTGCCTGCTCGTCCCGCTCGTCTGGCTCGGCGCGTGCTCGCTGGGCTTCCTGATCGGCGGGCTCTACCACCCGCACTACTGGGTCCAGCTGCTGCCGCCGTTCGCGCTGTTCGCCGGCATCGGCGGCATCTGGCTGTGGGAGAACACCACGCCGCGCGTCGGCTTCGTCGTGATCGCGGTCGCCGCCGCGATTCCCGTTGTCGCGGCGCTGCCGGTCTACCTCGCCTCCAGCCCGGAGGTGGCCAGTGCGCGCTCGACGAACGATCCGCGCGTGATCAGCGCGATCACGGTCGGCAACGAGATCGCGCGGCGCACGGGCGACGACGACCGCATCCAGGTGCTGTGGGCCAACGCGGCCATCTACTGGTACGCCGACCGCATCCCCGCCACGCGCTACCTCTGGTACCGCAACATCGAGCGCATCCCCGGCGGAAGGCAGGGTGTCGTGGATGCCTTCACCGGCGACACGCCGCCGACGGTCGCCGTCGGCTACCAGCCCGTCGAGGCGCTCGACATCGACGGCGCGATCCAGTCGGTGCTCGACGAGCGCTACACGGCCGGCGAGGTCGACGGCCAGCCCGTCTGGCAGCTCAGGCCGTAGCGGTCAGTGCCCGAGGAACGGGCGGATGATCGCCATCCGCTTCGCCGTCTCCCTGGCGCCCGCGTCCTCGATCCGATCGGACTTGCCCATGATCCCGACGATCGCGCGGCTGGCGATCCAGCGCAGCGGCTCGGGCTCCCAGTTGCGCACCGGGTGGTTGACCCACGGCATGGACGTGAGATCGGACTCGCGGCGCAGGATCAGATCCGTCAGCGTGCGGCCGGACAGGCTCGTCGCGGCGACGCCGTGGCCGGAGTAGCCGCCGGCGAAGCCGAGACCCGTGGCCGGGTCGTACGAGACGCTCATCGACCAGTCGCGCGGCACGCCGAGCGCGCCGCCCCAGTGGTGCGTGATCTGCGCGCCGCGCGCCGCCGGGAAGGCGGCGAACAGCGTGTTGATCAGACGCTGCCGGACGGGCTCGTTCTGCTCGAACTTCTCGTCGATCGGCGAGCCGAGGGCGTACGGCGCGCCGCGGCCGCCGATCGCGATGCGTTCGTCGGTCGTGCGCTGCGCGTAGAAGAAGAGGTGGTGCGCGTCGGAGATGGTCTCCAAGCCGTTCCAGCCGAGCTCGTCCCAGACGGTCTTCGGCAGCGGCTCCGTCGCGATCATCAGCGAGTAGAGCGGCAGGTACGTGCGGGCCTGGTTCGCGAACTGCACCGTGAAGGCCTCGGTCGCGCGGATCACGTGGTCGGCCTTGACCGTCCCGTGCTCGGTGACGACGCGGCCGGGCTCGATGAACGCGGCGGCGGTCTGCTCGTAGATGATGCCGCCCTTGCGCTCGACGGCATCGGCGAGACCACGGGCCAGACGTGCGGGGTTGACGCGCGCGCCGTGCGGCGTGAAGTAGCCGATGCGCGCATCGGGGATGTGCACGCGCTCGAGGATCTGCTCGCGGCTGAGGGCCATCACGTCCTGCTCGCCCCAGCCCCACTGGCGATCATGCTCGACGTGGGCGCGAATGCGCTCCTCCTGCGCCTCGTTGCGCGCGACGCTGAGGATGCCGCCCTTGGCGAAGCCGCAGTCGATGCCCTCCGCGGCGGCGCGCTCGCCGATCCAATCGACGGACTCCCACGTGGCGCGCTCGGCGCGACGCACGGCGTCGTCGCCGCTGGCCTTCGCCCACTCGCCGTGCACGCCCGCGATGCCGGCCGAGATCCAGCCGCCGTTGCGGCCCGACGCGCCGAAGCCCGCGACCTGGCGCTCGATCACGCGCACGCGCAGCGACGGCTCCGCGTCGAGCAGGCAGTACGCGGTCCACAGCCCCGTCATGCCGGCGCCGACGATCGCGACGTCGCAGTCGGTATCGCCCTGCAGCGCGGGACGCGGCACGATCGTCCCCGGCAGGGTGTCCCACCAGAGGCTGCGATCGCGGATATGCCGCTCGCTGAAGGTCACGGCGTGGGGACCTTCGCGACGAGCGCGGCCGACTTCGCGATCATCTCCCGCTCGTGGTCGTGCAGATCCGTCCAGGGGCCGCCGCCGACCATCGCGTCGTTGACCCCGCTCTCGAGGCCGCTGAGGGTCTCGATGATGCGGAGGCCGCAGTACGGGGTGTACTGGTCCGAGTAGCCGCCCTCGTGGATCATCAGCAGCTTGCCGCCGCAGTGGCGATCCGCGGCGTCCATCAGCTGGCGCGTGAGGTTCGCGTAGTCCTTGGAGCAGAGGTTCATGCGCGCGTTGATGTCGTAGCGGTTCGCGTCGAGGCCGCTCGCCACGATGATCATGTGCGGCTGGAAGCGGTCGAGCGCCGGGATGACGACGTCGCTGAAGGCGAGGCCGTACGGGCCGATGCCACCGCCGGGGGGCAGCGGGATGTTGATGTTCGTGCCGGTGCCCGCACCCGTGCCGTTGTCCTCGACGCCACCGCTCTCGGGCGGGTAGCAGCGGTCCTGATGCAGCGAGATCGTCAGCACCGACGGGTTGTCGTAGAACGCGTGCTCCGTGCCGTTGCCGTGGTGCACGTCCCAGTCGATGATCGCGATGCGCTCGAGGCCGTGCTCGCGCTGCGCATGCAGGGCGGCGAGCGCGGTGTTCGCGAAGATGCAGTACCCGCGGCCGAGATCCTTCTCCGCGTGATGGCCGGGCGGGCGCACGAGGGCGTAGGCGTTGTCGACCTCGCCGGTCGCCACGGCGTGCGCGGCGTTCATCGCACCGCCGGCGGCGAGCAGGGCGATGTCGTACCCGCCCTTGCCGAACGGGGTCTCCTCGCCGGCGTCGCCACCGCAGTCGTCGGACAGGGCCTTGATGCGATCGATGTACGCGCGGTCGTGCACGCGCTCGATCTCGCGCACCTCGGCGAGACGGCTCGGGATCATCACGAGCTTCTGCGAGATGCCCGTCGCGTCGAGCAGGTTCTTGAAGCGGCGCTTGCCCTCGGCCGTCTCCGGCGACGGCATCGGCTGGAAGAACGCCTCCGGCGGCAGCCAGTCGGAATACGTGCGGCTGTCGAACCAGACGTACTTCTCGTCCCAGACGAATCCCGTGCTCTTCATGGCAAGCTCCTCCTCGGTGCTGACGGGAGCGTACCCGCACACGCTGCGAGGTCAATCTGGATCCGGATCCAAATTGGTCAAAAACGTGCCAATTTGGATCCGGATCCAAATTGGTCGAAAACGTGCAGATTTCTGGCGCGGACGGAATCGCCGCTCAGTGGCCGCTGGGCGAGAAGTGCTGCAGGTCGAGCGTGCCGCCCGTCCACGAGCCGCCCCAGCCCCAGCCCTCCGCGGCGAAGGCCTTCACGACCTTGTCGCCCGGCAGGATCATCAGCGGGCTGCGGCGCTTGGAGCGGTCGATGTACTTCCACGACGCCTTGTGGAACACCTTGCCGTTCTCGACCCACGGGTTCTGGATCGGATTGATGTCGATCGCCCGGCCGTACGCGTGGTTCGACCAGTTGCTCGACCCGGTGGCGGCGCGGCAGTTGAAGGCCGACGTGTTGTTCGCCTCGATCGACTGCCAGTCATCGCCGCCGTAGGCGTCGACGAGCTCCATGCGCTCGATCGGGTAGTTCGCGTTCCAGAGGCGCTTGAGCACGCGCACCATCAGCGGCGCCACGTCCCGGTGCACGACCAGCTGCCCGGTCGCCACGCCGCCGTCGGGCGTGCGGTACGTCGGCGTGATCAGCCGCAGCTGGTTGAAGCCCACCGGGCAGCCCTTGTGCCACGACACGCCGGTCATCGACCGGCGCAGCTCCTTCGAGATGGGGGAGATCGGCGCGCTGAACTCCTGGGCCCCCGCGGCGGGGACGGCGACGAGGAACGCGGTGAGGCAGAGGAGGGCGATGCGTCGCATGCCCTCACTCTGCCTCACGCTGCGGTCGTCTAGCGGTGCAGCGAGACCGGCAGGCGCTTGCCGGTCTTCGTCACGACGAGCGTGATGTTCTTCTTGGTCGGCTTGCCCGTCTTGGGCTTGACCGTCACCGTCGCCTTGCAGGTGCCGACCCCGATCGCCTTGATGCCGCCCTTCGTGGCCGTGCAGACCTTCGGCGTGGAGGTCGTGACCGAGGTCTTGCCGCCGTTCGTCTTCAGGTTCAGCGCCTTGATCAGCGTCGCGATCTTCGTGGTGGAGCCGAGCTTGACGCGGTTGCCGTTGCCGCCCGATCCGGAGCCGCTGCCCGTGTTCGAGGAGCCGTTGCCGCCATTGCCCCCGCCGGATCCGCCGCTCCCGTTCGAGCTCTGGCGGCCGACGACGAAGGTCGGAGATGAGAAGCTGATATTGCTGATGGTGAGGAGCTGTGCGTCAGTGCCGTTCGTCCCGGTGGTCCAGCGGGACCACGATGGCGTGAAAGTGCCAGTGTCGCCTTGCCGGGTGATCGGCAGCAGCGATGAATCGAAGAGTGCGGCACTGGTGCTGAACAGCGTCAAGATCGAATTCGGCACGACCGCGTAGAGCGTTCCGACCCGGGCCGTCGTTCCGTCGGACATCAGGTGCGGTGCAGCAACGCCGTAGCTCAGCTGTGGGATCTGGCCTGCGGCGGTCGACGCGTCGAGCGATCCGATCACGGCACCGCTCGTCGCGAACAGCGCGCCGGAGAAGATCGGCGGCAGCGTCGTGTCCATCGACAGGATGATCTGCGGCATCAGGATGTCGGCCTGTGAGGCGGTGGAGTTGTCACCGCACGAGCTGACCGGGATCGTCGTGCAGTTGTTCGGCAGGCCGCCCGTCCACGGCTGCGCCTTCGGTGTGAACTTGACGTGCACCTGATTCCCATTGATCGGATCGACCGCCACGTTCCAGAAGCTCGGCACGCCGTTGAGCCAGGTCCAGCCGAGCGTGTTGTAGTTGGCATGGAAGCCGATCACCATGTCGATCACCGAGGTGTCGGTGATCTGGGGATTCGTCGCTGTCCCGGTGGCGTTCGAGAAGCTGAGACCTGTGGTGGACAGATCACCGCCGCCCCAGCCATTGCCGCCGCCGACGTAGTGCGCGATCTGGATGGTCACGCGATTCGGCGCCGCGTAGCAGACACCGTCGGCTGGCGCCTGCCCGGTCTTGCAGGCATTCGTAGGCATCACGAACGGATAGACATCGCTGATCACACTCGAGTTCGTGGCGAGCAGGGGCCGGTAGGAGTTCCCGGCGTTGGCGCTGCCCGCGACGATGACGTCCTTGGTCGTGGCGCCGTTGGTCACCGTCATCGAGACGATGTACGGGCGGCCGAGAATTCCCGGGGTCGTGTTGCTCCAGCCGCCGACGCCGGCGTCGGAGAGGTCGCGCCCGATGGCGCCCTGCGCTGTCTGGCCCTCCGTGTTCAGGCTGGGCGGATTGCTCGCGCCTGCCGTCGCGGTGAGCGTGAGGAGAGCGAGCACGACCAGAGCGGTGATGCGACGAACCGTGCGCATGGGGAACCTCTTTTCTCCTCTTGGGACTGTCCCGTGATGCCACGAGTGTAGTACCCGTTCCACGATCTGGATAGGGCACGAAACCGAACGATCACCCGCGACGGTGATCTAGCCCACAGTGCGCAGCGACGCGAGCGCGCTCGGATTCTCGAGCGTCGAGAGGTCGCCCGGATCCTCGCCGAGCAGCACCGCGCGGACCGCGCGGCGCACGACCTTCTGGCTGCGCGTCTTCGGCAGCTCCGTCACCTGCAGGATCCGCTCGGGGCGGAAGGCCGGGCCGAGCTCGCGCTCGACGGCCTGGCGCAGGCGCAGCTGGAGGTCGTCGTCGAGGACGACGCCGTCGCGGAGCACGACGAGGCAGTGCACGGCCTCGCCCTTGACCGGATGCGGCAGGCCGACGGTGCACGCCTCGCGCACGTCGGGATCGGCGACGAGCGCCGACTCGTACTCGGCCGGGCCGATGCGCTTGCCGGCGATGTTGATCGTGTCGTCGGAGCGGCCGTGCAGGAACCAGCTGCCCTCGGCGGTGCGCGTGGCCCAATCACCGTGCGTCCAGATGCCCGGGTAGCGATCCCAGTACGCCTCGAGGTACCGGTCGGGCGCGTTCCACAGCCCGCGCGTCATGCTCGGGAACGGCGCCTTGATGACGAGCTCGCCGACCTCGTCCGTCAGCGACCCGCCCGCCGGATCGAGCACGTCGACGTCCATGCCGGGCATCGGGCGGCCGAGCGAGCACGCGGCGAGCGGCAGCGTGACGTCGCAGCCGATGATGACCGCGCCGATCTCCGTGCCGCCGGAGATGTTCATGATCGGGCGCTTGCCGTCGCCGACGACATTGAAGAGCCACTCGTACGGCTCAGGGTTCCACGGCTCGCCCGTCGAGCCGAACAGGCGCAGGGCCGACAGATCGGCGGCGCGCGGCAGTTCGTCGCCGTGGCCCATCAGCACGCGGATCAGGGTCGGCGAGATGCCGAGGAACGTCAGGCGCTGCCGCGCGGCCAGCTGCCACAGACGGCCGGGGTCGGGGAAGTCGGGCGCGCCGTCGAGGCACACCATCGTCACGCCGCTCGCGTGGGCGCCGATCGTGATCCACGGGCCCATGATCCAGCCCATGTCGGTGAACCACATCGCGCGATCGTCGGGGCGCAGGTCGGCGACGAGCCGGCCCTCGAGCGCGAGCTTCACCAGCAGGCCGGCGTGGGTGTGGACCGCGCCCTTCGGCTTGCCGGTCGTGCCCGACGTGTAGCAGATGAAGGCAGGCGTCTCGCTCTCGACCCAGAGCGTGGGGCAGTCGGCGCCGTCGGTGCGATCGATCAGCGTGGCGTAGTCGAGGTGGGCGTGGTCCTCGCCGCCGACGATGATCACGTGCTCGACGGGCGCCAGCGCGAGCGCCTCCTCGACCGTGGTGCGCACCGGCACGGGCTTGCCGCGCCGCATCGTGGTGTCGGAGGCGATCACGGCCTTGACGGCGCAGTCCTCGAAGCGCGCGGCGATGGCCGTCGCGGAGAAGCCGGAGAAGATCGGGACGGCGATCGCGCCGATGCGCGCCGCCGCGTAGACGGCGGCGACGGACTCGACGCCCATCGGCAGCACGATCGCGATGCGGTCGCCCTCGGCGACGCCCAGCTGGCGCAGCGCCTGGCCGAGACGGCCGACCTCGTCCCACAGCTCGGCGAACGTGCGCGTGCTCTCGGAGAGGTCCTCGTGCTCGACGACGACGGCGAGGTGGTCGCCGCGCGTGGCGACGTGCCGGCCGACGCACGACCACGCGAGGTTGAGACGGCCGCCCCGGAACCACGTCGTCCACGCCGCGCCGGCCGAGTCGTCGAGAACCTGCGTCCACTCCGTCTCCCAGCCGAGGTCGAGCCAGCGAACAGCGGCATCCCAGAAGGCGGCCGGCTCGGCAACGGAGTACGCGAGCAGCTCCTCGTAGGTCTCGAGGCCGAGGTGGCGTGCGAGGGCGGTCGACTGCGCGGCGTCGATCGTCGCCGCGTCGGGGATCCACAGGTGGTCGCTCACCCGCGGAAGCGTAGGGCTAGGCGTCCAGCGCCTGCGTGATGCCCTCGGCATCGCGGCGGATGCCGCCGCAGACGATGCCGCAGAGATCGAGCACCGTCGGGTCGATGATCGCGTACGGCGTGCGCACGCCGTCGCGGCGGCGGCCGACGATGCCCGCGCGCTGGAGGATCGCGATGTGCTTCGAGATGTTCTGCTGCGTGGTGTCGAGGTGCTCGGCGAGCTCGCCGACCGTCAGCTCGCCGTCGCGCAGGAGGTCGAGCATGCGGATGCGCATCGGCTCGCCGAGCGCGCGGAAGCGGTTCGCGACGATGTCGACGACGAGCGGGGGGAGCGGGTGGGGGACGTTCGCTGCTGCGGCCATAGCTCGACTTTACCACCAATCAGTTGTAGAGTTGTTCCTACGACAACGTTGGGAAAGCATCCCAGATGCGATCCCCCGGCGCCGGCCCTGACGTTCCCCCAGGGCGGCAAGGAGCTCCACATGGGTCTGTTCGGCAGCAGTCATCCGTCCATCGACGTCAACGAGGCCAACCGCCGCGCGCTCGCCGGCGAGGTCGTCCTCGTCGACGTGCGCGAGCAGAACGAGTGGCAGAGCGGGCACGCGCCGATGGCCAAGCACGTGCCGCTCGGCTCGCTCTCGTCGAAGCTGCCGGAGCTCGCCAAGGCCGGCAAGCCCGTCGCGTTCATCTGCCTGTCCGGCGGCCGCAGCGGCAAGGCCTGCGGCACCGCGAGCAAGGCGGGCATCAGCGTGATCAACGTCAAGGGCGGCATGGGCGCCTGGACGAGCGCCGGCCTGCCCGTCGCGCGCTAGGACTCGTCGAACGTCCAGCCGGACACGCGGTCGAGCGAGACGCGGATGATCGCGCGGTGCTCTGCGCGGCTCTCCTCGTAGGCCGGGACGAGCCACGGCATCACGTAGCGGCGCATGATCGCGGCGCGCTCGGCGGTGATGTCGATCGCGTCGTCATCCCCCAGCACGACCGCGCGCCCATCGCCCATCACGCCGCGCAGCGGGAAGGTCGTCTCGGCGACGCTGAACGACAGGTGGCCGTTCTGCGCCACGCGCTGCACCCACTTGCGGTGGTGCCCCGACCAGATCAGCAGATCGTCTGCGTCGTCGATGCGGAACCACACCGGCACCGTCGCCGTCGTGCCGTCCGGCCGCGCGGTGCTGACGTGCGCGATCTGCGCGGGCCAGCTGCGCAGGAAGTCGAGGATCTCGGCGCGGGAGAAGTCGGGCATGCGGCAAGCCTAGCCGCGGGTGCCCGACCGGTTGCCGCGTCCATGCGATAGTGCGGGCGTGGCGCACGGTGCAACCCACACGTTCGGTCGAGGGCTTCCCGGCTGTCTGCGCGAGGGCTCGTTCCGCCTCCTGCTGACCGGTCAGGCGATCTCGATCATCGGCGACGCGATCTCGATGATCGCGCTGCCGTTCGCGATCCTCGCGATGGGCGGCTCCGTGGGCCAGGTCGGCCTCGTGCTCGCCGCGCGTGCCATTCCCAACGCGATCTTCCTGCTCGTCGGCGGCGTCTGGGCCGACCGGCTGCCGCGCCGGCTGGTGATGCTCACGAGCGACGTGATCCGCGGCGTGATCATGCTCGCCGTCTTCATCGTGCTGGTCTCCGACGTCGGGTCGATCTGGGTGCTCGTCGTCCTGATGGCGATCTACGGGATCGGCGAGGCGTTCTTCCGGCCCGCGCTCAGCGGCGTCATCCCGCAGACCGTGTCGGCCGAGCGGCTGCAGGAGGCGTACGGCCTGCTCGCCACGACGCCCGCGCTCGGCATCGCCGTCGGCGGCGCGATCGGCGGTGCGCTCGTGGCGCTGATCAGCCCGGCCGGCGCCATCGCGTTCGACGCGGTCTCGTTCGGGGCGAGCGCGCTCTGCCTCGCCTTCATGCAGACGAAAGGCGAGCCGACGCCGTGGAAGAATCGCAACTTCCGTCAGGATCTCCACGAGGGCTGGACGGCGTTCTCCTCGCGGAACTGGCTCGTCGTCGTCGTGATCGGCGAGGTGCTCTACGCGCTGTTCGTGATGCCGTCGATCTACGCGGTCGGGCCCGCCATCGCCGACGAGAAGCTCAACGGCGCCAGCTCGTGGGCGGCCGTCGTGTCCGGCTTCGGCATCGGCTTCCTGATCGGCGGGCTCACGGCGATGAAGCTGCGTCCGCAGCGACCGCTGATCCTGGCGTACATCCTCTGCATCCCGTTCGCGTTCTTCTTCATCGCCATGGCCATCGCGCCACCGGTGATCGTGCTGGCGCTCGCCGCGATCATCGCGGGCTCGGTGATCTCGATCTCCGGCACGCTGCTCGAGACGACGATCACGCGCGAGGTGCCGCAGGAGCTGCGCTCGCGCGTCGGGTCGTTCCGCACGCTCGGCAGCGTCGCGATGCTGCCCGTCGGCATGCTCCTCGTCGGACCGATCACCGGCACGTTCTCGAACACGGGGGCGGAGATCCTCGCCTTCGTCGCGGTGCTCGTGAATGCGGGCATCGTGCTGGGGACGCCGAGCGTCCGCGCGCTGCGCGCGAAGTACCCGGACGGCGATGCCGATGAGGCGGACGACGATCCGCTCGATGCCGTGCCGCCGCTGGAGTCCGCGGTCTGATGGACAAGCAGGCGCTGCGCAGCGACATCCGCGCCCGGCGTCGCACCCGCTCCGAGGCCGACCTCGCGGCGTGGGGCACGCTCCTCGCCGCACACGCAGGCAGCATTCCCGGCCGGACCCTGACGGCCTTCGTCGGCGCCGGTGGCGAGGTGCCCACGCTGCCGCTCCTCGACGCGCTCGTCGCCGATGGTCGTCGCGTCCTGCTGCCGATCACGCTCGACGACATGGACCTCGACTGGGCCGAGTACACCGGCGCCGCCGACCTTGCTCCCGCCGGCTTCGGCCTGCTGGAGCCGACGGGGCCGCGCCTCGGTCTCGACGCCATTGCGGAGGCCGACGTGATTCTCGCCCCGGCTCTCGCGATCGACCGCGTCGGCCAGCGCCTCGGGCAGGGCGGCGGCTGCTACGACCGCGCCCTGCCGCGTGCCTCCGGCGAGGTGATCGCGGTCGTCGCCGACGACGAGCTGCTCGAGGCGGTGCCGACCGAGCCGCACGACCTGCCCGTCGCCGCGGTGCTGACGCCCTCCGCGGGCCTCATGCGCTTCCCGCGCGGCTGACCGGTCGCGTAGGCTGCCCGCCATGGCGGACCTCGGCGAGCACGGCATCCGGAACCCGGAGCAGGAGGCGCACTACGCGCAGCTGAAGGAGCAGCGCGGGCGCCTCGACGGGCTGTACGGCACGCTCACGCTGCATCGCGAGCTGGCGGAGATGATGCTCGAGATCGGGCGCTTCTACCGCACCGCCGCGACGGTGCCCGATCGGTACCGGGAGGCGGCGACGCTGGCGGTGGCCAACGAGACGAGGTGCGCGTACGTCTGGTCGAAGCACGAGCCGACCGCGCGCAGCGCCGGCATGCCCCAGCCGGCGATCGAGGCGCTGCGTGCCGGCCGCTACGACGACGCGACGCTGACGGACGAGGAGCGCGACGCCGTGGCGGTCGCCCTCGAGGCGCTTGCCCTCCGTTCGATTCCCGCCGACCTGCAGGAGCGGGCGATTGCGACGTGGGGCGTGGAGGGGCTGCTCGAGCTGAGCGTCCTCGCCGGCGTCTACCGGATGATCGCCGG
>CAZPQP010000012.1:0-21129 GCA_964588635.1 uncultured Bifidobacterium sp. | reverse complement strand
ACCTCCAGCACGCGATCCTCACCGCGGCCGGGCACTCGACGGGGCTGCTGGGCACCGTCGAGCGGCGCATCGGCGGCGTTGTGGAAGCGGCGCAGCGCACGACCGCCGAGGCGATCGATCTGCATCGAGACTTCCGCCGCATGGTCGACGCCGGCGACACGGCGTGCGCGATGGAGGTGTCGTCGCATGCGCTCGACCAGCACCGCGTCGGCGGCGTGCGGTTCGCCGCGGCGGCGTTCACGAACCTCACGCAGGACCACCTCGACTACCACGGCGACATGGAGGCCTACTTCGCCGCGAAGGCGCTGCTCTTCGACGGCCGCTGCCCGAGCGCTGCCAACGCCGACGACGCCTACGGCCAGCGGCTGCCGGCCGACCTGCGCTTCGGGATCGGCGCGAGCGATGCGGACGTCCGCGCCGAAGACGTGCAATACGGCCCCGGCGGCACGTCGCTGCGCCTCTGCACGCCGTGGGGCGAGGCCGACCTCGCGCTGCGCCTCGTGGGGCGCTTCAACGTGGAGAACGCCCTGGCCGCGGCGAGCAGCGCCGGGCTGGCGGGCGTGCCCTTCGAGGCCATCGTCGCCGGACTGTCCGGGCTCGCCGGCGTGCCGGGACGGCTCGAGGTGGTCTCGGCCGATCAGCCCTTCGGCGTGATCGTCGACTACGCGCACACCGCCGATGCGCTGGAGAACATCCTGCGCGCCGTGCGCCCCCTCGCCACCGGGCGCGTGATCGTGGTCTTCGGCTGCGGCGGCGACCGCGACCGCGGCAAGCGACCCGCCATGGCCCGCGCCGCCTGCGCGCTGGCGGATCACGTGATCATCACGACGGACAACCCGCGCAGCGAGGATCCGCTGGCGATCATCGCGGAGATCGAGACCGGCGCCGACGGCCGGCAGGAGGTCGAGCCGGATCGCCGTCGTGCGATCGAGCGCGCCATCGCCATGGCCGAGGCGGGCGACGTCGTCGTGATCGCCGGCAAGGGCCACGAGCAGGGGCAGGACGTCGCCGGTGTCATCTCGCCGTTCGACGATCGCGAAGTGGCACGCGAGGTGCTCGCATGATCCCGCTCACGCTCGCCGCGGTCCCCGCCTCCGTCGTCATGCGCGGCAATGCCGAGGCGCTCGTCACCGGAGTCACCATCGACTCCCGCACCGCCGGCCCCGGCGACCTCTTCGTCGCGATCCGCGGCGGCATCGACTTCATCGAGAGCGCGGTGGACAACGGCGCGCTCGCCGTCGTCGTGGAGGAGGAGCAGATCGAGCGCGCGATGGCGACCGACATCCCCAACATCCTGATGACGTTCTCCGGCATGCGCTGCCTGCAGTTCCTCGGCGACGTCACAGCCACCGCGTCGTCCGCGACGCGCGTCGGCGTGACCGGCAGCACCGGCAAGACCTCGACGAAGGACGCCATCGCGCATCTCGTGGGCGGGCAGCGGCGCACCGTCGCCGCGCTCGAGGGGCACAACAACGAGCTCGGCTATCCGCTCACGCTCACGCGCCTCGAGCCCGACACCGAGGTGATCGTCTGCGAGCTGGCGATGCGCGGCAAAGGGCAGATCGCCGAGCTCTGCGCCCTCGCCTCGCCCGACATCGGCGTGATCACGAACGTCGGCGTGGCGCACATCGAGCTGCTCGGCTCGCAGGAGGCGATCGCCGAGGCCAAGGCCGAGATCGCGAACGGGCTGCGCGAGGGCGGCACCGCCGTGATCCCGTTCGCGGAGCCGCTGCTCGATCCGTACCTGCCCGACGACGTCGCGATCGTCACGTTCGGCGACGAGGCCGGCGCCGACGTGCAGCTCGTCGACCGTCGGATCGACCCGACGGGCCAGGACCTGACGTATCTCGTGCACGGCGAGCTGCTGAGCCTGCGCACCAACCTCGTCGGCCGGCACCACGCCCGCAACCTCGCGGCCGCGCTCGCCGTGTGCGCCGTCCTCGGGCTCGACCTCGGCGACGTCGCCGCGCGCGCAGCGGACATCCCGCAGCAGCGCTGGCGCGGTGAGACGAGCGTGCTGCCGGGCGGGGTGGAGGTCGTCAACGACGCGTACAACGCCAACCCCGCCTCGATGGAGGCCGCGCTGCGGCTGCTCGGCGAATTGCCGGCCGCTGGGCGAAGGATCGCCGTGCTCGGCCTGATGGCCGAGCTCGGACCCGAGGCGGAGCGGTACCACCGGGAGGTCGGCGCGCTCGCGGCCCGGAGCGGGGTAGATATCGTGGTCGCCGTGGGGGATCTCGCACGCGCGTATCTGGATGGGGCCGGCAGCAGCGTGGACGGACGGTGGGTCGCCACCGCCGATGAGGCCGTGGATCGTCTCGCCGACCTCGTGCGCAGTGGAGACCGCGTGCTCGTGAAGGGCTCCCGCTCTGCCGGGCTCGAGACGATCCCCGAGCTGCTCGCCGAGCGCCTCGAGGCGCGCGGATGACCAACGTCCTCGCCTCCGGCGTTATCGCGATCCTGATCTCCGTCATCGCGGGCCCGCGCTTCGTCGAGCTCCTCCGGCGCTACAACGTCGGCCAGCGCATCCGCCTCGAGGGGCCGGAGGGGCACCAGACCAAGTCGGGCACCCCGACCATGGGCGGCCTGCTGATCATCATCGCCACGGTCGTGCCGTACCTGATCTTCTCCTCGTACGGCGCGCGCAGCCTCGCGGTGCTCGGTGTCATGCTCGGCTGCGGCGCGATCGGCTTCGCCGACGACTACCTCAGCGTCATCCGCAAGCGGTCGCTCGGGCTGAAGGGCCGCTACAAGATGCTGGCGCAGGCCGCGATCGCGGCCGTGATCTGCGTCGTCGCCACCAACGAGGGGATCTCGACGCGGATCTTCGTCCCGCTGTTCGACATCCACGTCGAGCTCGGGCCGGTCTGGTACGTGCTGGTCTTCCTGATCATCGTCGGCGCCTCCAACGCCGTGAACCTGACGGACGGCCTCGACGGCCTTGCCGCCGGCACCTCCACGATCGCCATGCTGGCCTTCACGGCGATGTGCGTGATCGGCTTCCAGGTGGGGCAGCGCGCACTCGCGATGCCGGGCCTCGACGATCGCGTCGGCGGACCCGGCCTCTTCGATCTCCAACGGCAGACCACGGAGACGCTCGACCTTGCGATCCTCGCGGCCGCGCTGCTCGGCGCCTGCGTGGGCTTCCTCTGGTTCAACAGCTATCCCGCCGAGGTCTTCATGGGCGACACCGGGTCGCTCGCCCTCGGCGGTGCGCTCGCCGGATTCGCGATCTTCACCAAGACCGAGCTGCTGCTGCCCCTGATCGGCGGCATCTTCGTCGTCGAGGCCGCCAGCGTGATCATCCAGGTCATCAGCTTCCGCCGCTTCGGCCGGCGCGTGTTCCTCATGGCGCCGATCCATCACCATTTCGAGATGAAGGCGTGGAGCGAGACCAAGATCATGTTCCGCTTCCTGATCATCGCGTCGATCTTCGCCTCGATCGCGTTCGTCCTCTACTACGTGCGCTTCAACCAGTACGCATGACCGGGGCCCTCGATCTCCCGCGCCTGCCGATCGTGCTGGGCGCCGGCCGCTCGGGCCTGGCCGCCGCCGCGGCGCTCGCCGACGCCGGACGCGAGGTGACGCTCGTCGACGACGACCCGGCCGGCGTCTCAGGCGCCCCGGTGCCGGTCGTCGGGCCCGACGAGGTCGATTACGAGGGCTGCGAGGCGATCATCCGCAGCCCCGGTGTGGCGAACGGGCATCCGGTCCTCCAGACGGCCCACGAGCTCGGCATCCCCATCTGGTCCGAGGTCGAACTCGGCTATCGCCTGCTGCCGCCCCGTGCGCGCGTGATCGGCGTGACGGGCACCAACGGCAAGACCACCACGACCGAGCTCGTCGGCGCGATGCTCCACGCCGCCGGGCTGCCGTACCAGGTCTGCGGCAACGTGGGCATCGCCCTCTGCGAGGTCGCGCCGCACCTGCCGGAGGGGGCGATCGTCGTGTGCGAGCTGTCGAGCTTCCAGCTCGAGGACATCATCAGCTTCCACTGCGATGCCGCCGGACTCACCAACATCACGCCCGACCATCTGGATCGCCACGGCACGATGGAGGAGTACCAGCGCGTCAAGCTCCGCATCTTCGAGACGCAGGACGAGCAGGACACCGCGGTGCTCAACGTCGATGATCCGTTCTGCAGCGACCAGCGCCGCGTGCCCGGCGATGCCGACGTCGTGCGCGTACGGGGCATCGACGCGGATGAGCTGGGCTTCGCCGAGGGCCGCCTGCGTGGCGACCACAATCGCGAGAACGTCGCGGTCGCGGCCGCGCTGGCGCGCGCCGTCGGCGCCTCCGACGCGGCCATCGCGGCGGCGGTGCGGGACTTCCAGCCGGTCGCGCATCGGCTCGAGGACTGTGGCGCGGTCGGCGGCGTCCGCCTCTGGAACGACTCCAAGGCCACCAACGTCGATGCGACGTTGAAGGCGCTCACCGCCTTTCCCGGCGAGCCCGTGCGCCTGATCCTCGGTGGCAGCGACAAGGGCGCCGACTTCGCACCGCTCGCCGAGGCCCTGCCCGGCCTCGTGCGCTGCGTGTATCTGACGGGCCCCGCCGGGCGCCGGATGGCCGAGCCGCTGGCGGCGCGTGGGGTGGATGCGGTGGTCTGCGACGGCTTCGACGACGCGGTGCGCCGGGCCACAGCCGACAGCGCGCCGGGAGACCACGTGCTGCTCGCCCCGGCCTGCGCGAGCTTCGATGAATTCACGGATTACGTCGCGCGCGGCGAGCGGTTCCGTGCGCTCGCGGCCGAGCTCGGCGCTCGCTGACAGGCGGAGGGGTTGCCGCGGGAGCGGCGAACCCTCCGGTGATGCGGAGCGTCAATCCCCTCAGGCTCGTGCGCACCGGCGAGCACCCGCCGCCGGCCCCGTCCTCGTCGCGGCGTGAGCTGCCGCTCGAGGCGCAGGTGCTGCTGATCGTCACGATCTGCCTGGCGGTGTTCGGCCAGCTGATGGTCTACTCGGCCTCCAGCGCGTATGCCATGACGCACGCCGAGTTCAACTTCGACTCCCTGTACTTCACGAAGTCCGGCGTGCTCTACACGGTGGCCGGTCTGGGGCTGCTGGTGGCGATGATCTTCGTGCCGGCCGGCTGGCTGAAGCGGCTCGCACCGATCGTCTTCGTCGCCTCGCTGATCGGGCTCGCCGCCGTGCGCGTCCCGGGCGTGGGCGTGACCGCGAACGGTGCGGCGCGCTGGCTCGCGGTCGGACCGCTCACCGTGCAGCCGTCGGAGTTCGCGAAGTTCGGCACGCTGCTCGTCGTCGCGCTGATCCTCGCCAACCGCCGCAAGCCGCCGGAGACGCTGAAGGAGCTCATGCTGCCGCTGGGGCTGCTCGTCGGGTTCGTGTGCGCGCTGATCATGATCCAGCCGGATCTCGGCACGACCCTGGCCGTGATGATCATGGTGTTCGCGCTGCTCGTCGTGGCGGGAGTGCGCCTGCGGCTGCTCGCGCAGCTCGTCGCGATCGGCCTGGCCGTCGGAGCGGTGCTCATCTACGCGGCGCCCTATCGCCGCGACCGCATCTTCGCCTTCCTCGATCCGTGGGGTCAGAGCGCCGATGGCGCCTACCAGGTGGTGCAGGCCATGATCGCCATCGGCTCCGGCGGCATCTTCGGCGTCGGGCTCGGGGGCAGCGTCCAGAAGGTCAACTTCCTGCCCGAGGCGCACACCGACATGATCTTCGCGGTGATCGGCGAGGAGCTCGGCCTGATCGGCGCGCTGATCGTGGTCGGGCTGTTCGCCGCGTTCGCGTGGGCGGGCTACACGATCGCGGCGCGCACGGTGGATCCCTTCCAGCGTCTGCTGGCGGCCGGGGCGACGGCGCTGATCGTCGGCCAGGCGATCGTCAACCTCGGCGCCGTGATGGGGATCCTGCCGCTGACCGGGATCCCACTGCCGCTGATCTCCTACGGCTCGTCCTCGCGTCTCGTGATCCTCGCCCTCGTCGGCATCCTGATCGCCATCAGCCGCGAGCCCCAGCTGGTGCCGCGCCCACGGCGCACCGCGGTGCCGGATCCGGACGCACCCACACCGAAGAAGCCGCGGACGCCGCGCAAGCGCCAGCCGGTGCGGGCCTAGCGCCTCCGCACGGTGGGCTAGCCTTGGAGGCATGCCGGTGCGGATCCTGATCGCCGCAGGCGGAACGGTGGGCCACGTTGCGCCCGCTCTCGCCGTCGCCGACGAGCTGCGCGCACGCGGAGCCGACGTCACGTTCGCCGGCACACCCAACCGCATCGAGGCGGAGCTCGTCCCGGCGCACGGCTATCCGTTCCGCCCCTTCGAGGTGTCCGGCTTCCCGCGCTCGGCGAGCCTGCGGCTGGTGAAGGCGCTGGGCAAGGCTGCCGTCGCGCCGTTCGCCTGCTCGGGGATCATCAAGCAGGTGCGCCCCGACGCCGTCTTCGGCGCCGGGGGCTACGTCGCCGGTCCGATGCTCGCCGCCGCCCGTCATCATCGTCTGCCGTCCGCGCTCAGCGAGGCCGACGCCCGCATCGGCCTCGCCAACCGGCTCGCCGCGCCGCTGGTGGACCGCGTGTTCCTCGCCTTCCCCGTTCCCGGCCGCCTGCCGCCGAAGTACCTCGTGACGGGGCGCCCCGTCGACCGCGCCTTCATCGATACGACGCGGGCGCAGGGACGCGCCGCGCTTGGCCTCGCCGAGGGGGAGCAGGTCGTGGTCGCGTTCGGCGGCTCCCTGGGCGCCGGTCCGATCAACGATGCGCTGCGCCTCGCCTACGACGACGGCATGCCCGCCGGTCAGCGGGTGATCCTCGTGGCCGGCCGTGGCAAGGCCCGGACCGGAGCGGCGCCGGAGCGGTTCGACGAGCTCGAGTTCACCGGCGAGATGGCGAACCTGCTCGCCGCGGCCGACGTCGTGGTGGCCCGTTCCGGCGGCTCCGTCTACGAGGTCGCGGCTGCGCGCCGTGCGGCGATCCTCGTGCCGTGGGCCGGAGCCGCCGATGATCACCAGAGCCTCAACGCGGCGCCGTTCGCGGCCGCCGGCGCGGCCGTGGTGATCCCCGACGCCACGTTGACGGCGCACGCGCTGCGCGAGTCGATCGATCGCATCCTCGGCGACGCCGACCGTCGGGCGGCGATGGAGGGCGCGATGGCGACGCTCGCGAAGCCCGACGCGGCGCGCGAGATGGCCGGTGTCCTGCTCGAGCTCGCGGAGGGGCGCCGATGAGCGTGCACTTCGTCGGCGTCGGCGGTGCCGGCATGAGCGGCATCGCCCGCGTGCTCGTGCAGCGCGGGGAAGAGGTGACCGGGTGCGATCGTTCGCTCAGCCCCCTGCTCAAGCGGCTCGCGCAGGACGGCATCACCTGCCACGTGGGGCACGACCCGTCGCACCTCGACGGCGTCGATCGCGTGATCGTCTCCGGTGCGATACCCGAGGACACCCCGGAGCTCGAGCGCGCTCGCGAGCTCGGCCTGCCGATCCAGCATCGCGCTGAGGCGCTCGCCGACATCCTGCGCGGCCACGAGCGGCGCGTCGTGGTGACCGGCGCTCACGGCAAGACGACCACGTCCTCGATGCTGGCCTTCGCCGCCGTCGAGCTCGGCCTCGATCCCACCTTCGTCGTGGGCGGCGAGGTGCGCCAGCTCGACACCAACGCCCGTGGCGGAGCCGGCGACCTGGCGATCGTCGAGGGCGACGAGTCGGATCGGTCGGTGCGGCAGCTGCCCGCGACGATCGGGGTCGTCCTCAACGTGGACTTCGATCATCTCGACCACTACGCCTCGGTCGAGGATGTGGTCGCCCTGCTCGACGCGTGGGCGCGCACGATCCCGGCCGACGGATTCGTCGTGGTCGGCGACGGGGTGGCGATCGAACCGGTCGCCGAGGTCGGACGATTCGGCGTCGGTCCCGGTGATGGGCTGCGGGCGCTCGACGCCGTCACCGACATCGACGGCGTCTCATTCCGCCCGTCGCGCGGCCCCGAGCGCGTCCGGCTCGCCGTGCCGGGCATCCACAACGCGGGCAATGCGTGCGCCGCCGCGCTGGTGCTGGAGCGCCTGGGGGTTCCGCTCGACGACGCGTTCGCCGCGCTCGAGCGGTTCACCGGCGCCGGTCGCCGCTTCGAGGTGATCGGCACGGCGTTCGGCTACACCGTCGTCGACGACTACGCGCACCACCCGGCCGAGCTCGTCGCCGCCATCGCCGCCGCGCGCGGCCGCAACCCCCAGCGCCTCGTGGTCCTCTTCCAGCCGCACCAGCCGTGGCGCACCAAGGCCTTCAGCGCCGACTTCGCCGCGGCCCTCAGCGCCGCCGACTACGTCGTCGTCCTCGAGACGTACGTGGCGCGAGGCGCGCCGGATCCGGAGGCGAGCGCCATGCGCATCGTCGAGCAGGTGCAGGGGCCGCACGCCAGCTTCGTGATCGATGCGCCGCGCGCCGTCAAGGAGCTGCGCGGACTCGGTCGCAGCGGCGACCTCATCCTCTGCTGCGGCGCCGGCCCGGTCGACGCCATCGCCCGTGAGGTCCTGTACGGATGACCACCCTGCCCGCCGGGATCGGCCGTGATGTCCCGCTCAGCCGTTTCACCACGATCGGCACCGGCGGCCCTGCCGCGTTCCTCGGCGAGCCGACCGACGATCAGTCGCTGGTCGAGATGCTGCGCTGGGCCCGCGACGAGGAGCAGGCGATCGCGGTGATCGGGCTCGGCTCCAACCTGCTGCCGGCCGACACCGGCTTCGATGGGCTCGTGCTGCGGCTCGCCGGCGAGCTGGCGCGCATCGAGGTGGGTGCGACCGGTGCGGTGCTCGGCGGCGGTGCCTCCTTGGCCGCGGCCGTGAGGAAGGTGGGGGACGCGGGGCTCGCTGGCTTCGAGTTCGCGTGCGCCATCCCCGGCACCATGGGCGGCGCGGTGCGGATGAACGCGGGTGCGTACGGGCGCGAGGTCGTGGATGTGCTGATCAGCGCGACGGTCTGCAGTGCCGACGGCAGGCGTCAGGTGCCCGCGGGGGAGCTGGGGCTCTCCTACCGCCACTCGAACCTCGCGTACGGCGAGATCGTCACGGCCGCCGAGATCGCCCTCGTGCCGGACGATCCGGCGGCGATCAAGGAGCGTGTGCGCGAGTACCAGGGGCGCCGCACGGCGGCGCAGCCGCGCAAGGCCCGCACCTTCGGCAGCGTCTTCAAGAACCCCGAGGGCGACCGCACGAGCGGACAGCTGCTCGAGGCCTGCGGCCTCAAGGGCTACCGCGTGGGCGGCGCGCAGATCTCGGAGAAGCACGCCAACTTCATCGAGAACGTCGACGGGGCGACGTCGGCCGACGTCGTCGCGCTGATGACCGAGGCGCGCCGCCGCGCCAAGGACCAGTTCGGCGTCGAGCTGCACCACGAGGTGCAGACGCTCGGCGACATCGTGATCCCGCCTGTGTGAGCCGGCCCACCGGCGCCCAGCACCGTCCGATCAGTGCCGACTAGGTTCCGCGCTGAACCATGGCGACGACGGCCCGCCCAGCCTCCGAGCGCTGCCTCTCCGCGGATGCGATCCGCGACGTCTGCGCGCGTCCCGCCGTCCTGCTCGCGCTCGGCGAGGCGATCCCGAGCGGTGCCGTGACGTGCGCGGCCGATCGGCGGCGGGCGGTCGCCGATGGGGTGGCACGGGCGCTCGAGCTGGCCCTCGCGCTCGCGGCCGGTGCCGGCCCGTCGCGCCACGACGCGCTGCTCCTGGAGGAGGCCGAGCGCCGGCTGTGGGAGCCCGTCACCGCCGATCTGGCGCGCATCCTCCAGCGGACGGGTCCGGACGGGCTGTTCGCATACCTCGTGGTCGACGGCGCCGCGCGCCGCGAGGCGTGGCGCGCCGACACCCAGCGGCGGCGCACCGAGCCCGTGGAGCCGCTGCCGTCCGATGTCCCCTACGTCGCCGAGCGCGATCCACTGGACCTGTCGCGGTTCCGGCTCGAGGTCGAGCAGACCGTCGACGTCACCGCGCAGCGCATGGGGCTGACGGAGGACCTCGCCTACGGCATGGTGGTCAGCGAGGTGACGTACGCCGAGGCGGGCCGTCGCAGCGGGCGGTCCGCCAACGGCCTGTGGATGGCGATGGCGCGCCTGCGACCGGAATGGCACGGTGTCGCCGAGCGCGGCCGCGCGGCGGGGCTCGGCGGCGGTGTGCTCGTGCGGATCACGGATCGCACGGAGCTCACCGTCCGGCGCCTGATCCGCTGGCGCCTGATCGGCGGCACGGCGGCCGCCCTGCTGCTGGCCGGCGCCATCGGCGCGGCGGTCGCGGCCAGCCTGCTGGAGGGATCCGCACCGCCGCTGCGCGCGCCGCTGGAGGCACCGGAGGCGTCGGCTCCCGCCGGCGAGGGACCGTACGGTCCGGTCGGGCGCATCCTCGCGATCGAGGCCGCCGCGCGACTGCTCGGCGGCGATCGGGCCGCGCCGTCGGTGCCGCAGGCGCGCACGCCGCGCGACGCGGAGAGCGCGCCGTCTGCGCGCGACGGCGGGACCAGCGGCACGACCACGGCCGACCGACGATCGGCGGCGGCATCCTGCGGACTCGGATCGGCGGCGCTCGCATGTCGCTGACCCGCCTCGTCCCGATGATCGTGGTCGCCGTCCTGGTTGCAGCCGGATCCGCGCAGGCGGCGCCGGTGCTGGTCGCACCGCCGTCGGTCGGCGGCGAGCCGTTCGTGGGCGCGCGGCTGACGGCGGTCGACACCCAGGTGGACGACGCCGCGCCGGAGGACGTGACGCTCACGTGGGAGCGATCCGGCGAGCACGGCTTCGAGGCGATTCCGGAGGCCCACGACGCGGCCTACGCGCCGACGATCGTGGACGTCGGTCATCGCCTCCGCGTCCACGTCATGGTCGAGACGCCGACCGGCGTGGACGAGGGCTGGTCCGAGCCGACCGCCGCGATCGGCTATCGCGCCGGCGATGTGGCCGAGCGGCCGCGGATCGGCCCCGCCGCCGGCGCGCCCGCGCGTCTGAGCCGCTGGATCGTCGTCGCCGGCGACAGCGTCCGCCTGACGGGGCAGGTCGCGGCCGGTCTGGCGGCGGGCGAGGCCCGCCTGGTGCTCCAGCCGACGGTGCCCGCCTACGACGCCGTCGAGGCACCGGTGACGGTGAGCGCGACGGGCGCCGTGGCCGCGGTGGTCGAGCCCACGGTCAACGCCTCGGTGTGGCTCGAGCTGACGCCGGTCGGCGAGGCCACGCAGCGCATCCGCCTCGGCCTCGTGGGGGTGCGTCCGCGCATCGTGGTGCGGCTCGGCGCCCGTGCCGACGGACGCGATGGCGCCGGGCGCGCGCTGATCCGCGATCTCCGCATCCTCGATGGGAGCGTCATCGCCCCGGGCGTCTCCGGCCTCCAGCTGAGCTGGGAGGGCCGGCTGCCGGGCGAGCGCAGCGGCACCGCCGTGTGCCGCTCGTCGGAGCGCGTCGCCAGCGGCGCGCGCGGACGGCTGCGTGGCGGGTGCCGCACGCGGGGCTCCTGGAGCACCGTCCGCTGGCGGCTCGTGCTCGATCCCGGCACGAGCGATCCGGCCGCCGCGCCGTTCCTGCCGGCGGCGAGCGCCTGGACGGCGCCGATCCTCGGACGCGGCCCGTCCGACGTCGCGACGCTGCCGACCGCAGGCGCCCGGCGGCTCGGCTGACGTCAGCGCGCGACGTGCGTGGCGCCTCGCGATCCTCCGCTACGCTCCGGTCATGGATCTGACCGTCGTCCAGGACCTGATCGAGGCGCATCTGCCGGGCAGCCGCGCCACCGTCACGGATTTCATGGGCGCCGGCGGAGACCACCTCGCCGTTCGGGTCGAAGCCGAGCAGTTCGCCGGCAAGAGCCTGATCGAGCAGCACAAGATGATCTACGCCGCCGTCCAGGAGCACATGGACTCAGGCGCGATCCACGCACTCTCCATCACCACCGTCACACTCGAGCCTGGAGCATCCGCATGAGCGTCATGAGCGACGAGCAGATCTACGACGAGATCGTCTCCATCGTCACCGGCAACCGCGTCGCCCTCTTCATGAAGGGCACGCCGGAGGAGCCGCGCTGCGGCTTCTCGGCCCGCGTCGCCGAGCGCATCCTCGACAGCGGCGTCGAGTTCATCGCCGTCGACATCCTGCCGGATCCCCGTATCCGCCAGCAGCTCACGGCGTACTCCAGCTGGCCGACGACGCCGCAGCTGTTCGTGGGCGGCGAGCTGATCGGCGGCTGCGACATCGTCGAGGAGCTGCACGCCCAGGGCGAGCTCGACAAGATCCTCGGCACGGCCGACGCGGCGTCTTAACAAACGCAACGCGCCCGCAACACAGGGCAACACAGGCGCTATCGAGCGGCAAGGGCAGATCAACATCGACCTCGCACCATGGTCTTGGGTCCCGGATCACCACCGGGAGCCAGACCACAGGAGGTCGACCAATGAACCCGCATCTGCTCAACGCCATCAGCGAGACGCCGCTCTTCGAGGGACTCTCCCAGGAGCGCATCGCCCGTGCCGCCGGCGCCTTCTGCGTCCGCAGCTACGACCGCGGTGAGACCATCTCCGGCGCGGCGGACGCCGATCCGCGCGCCTACATCATGGTGGACGGCGTGGCCCGTTCCGTGCGCGTCAACAGCGACGGCCGCTGCCTCACCAGCGGCCTGATCGAGTCCGGCATGGTCTTCGGGAGCCTGCCCTTCGGGGAGGACGCCCGCACCGAGCAGGTCGAGGCGCTCGTGGACTGCGATGTGCTGCGCGCCAGCACGGCGGACATCGAGGCCCTCGCCAGCGTGGATCCGATCGTGGCGCGCAACCTGGCCCGCTCCAACGGCCAGCGCCTGCGCGGCGCCGAGGCGCGTCTCGCCGCCCTCGCCTTCCAGCCCGTCCCGGCGCGACTCGCCGGTGTCGTGATCGAGCTCGCCGACCACTTCGGCAAGGTCACCCCCGAGGGCGTCCGCATCGACGTGCGCCTCACGCACGGCGCGCTTGCGGAGATGACCGGCACGACGCGCGAGACGCTCACGAAGGTCTCCGGCTGGCTGCGCTCGGAGGACATCGCCTCGATCGAGCGCCGCATGATCTGGGTCTCCGACTGGGATGCCCTCGTCGAGGTCCACGAGGGCGTGCGCTGCATGCCCGGCCGCACGGCCAAGCTGGGGCTCGAGGTCTAGAGCCCGGGTGGTACCTTGCCGACTGTGAATAGCCTCATTGCAGTCGGATCGATCGCCTACGACACCCTCGAGACGCCCTTCGGACGACGCGATCGGGCGCTCGGGGGGTCGGCGGTCCACTTCTCCCTCGCCGCCAACCTCTTCACCGACGTCGGCGTGGTCGGCGTGGTGGGAGACGACTTCGACGGCGAGCCGGTGCTCGCCGAGCGCGGCATCGACACCAGCGGCATCCAGGTCGTCGCGGGCGGCACCACGTTCGCGTGGGAGGGGCGCTACGGCTTCGACCTCAACGTCGCGGAGACGCTCGACACCCGGCTCGGCGTGTTCGAGCAGTTCGACCCGCAGCTGACGGACGAGCAGGCCAAGGCGCCGGTGCTCTTCCTCGGCAACATCGTCCCCGACCTCCAGCGCTCGGTCCGGAGGCAGTCGCAGGCCGGCTTCGTCGCGCTCGACTCGATGAACCTCTGGATCGAGATCGCCAAGGACGCCCTGATCGGCGCGATCAGCGAGGTCGACTGCGTGATCCTCAACGACGGCGAGGCGCGCCAGCTGACGGGCGAGTCCACGCTCGCCAAGGCGGCGCGGGCGATCTCCGCCCACGGCCCGCGCATCGTCGTGATCAAGCGCGGCGAGTACGGTGCCGCACTGTTCGTCGACGGGGCCTTCTTCGGCGTGCCGGGCTATCCGCTCGAGGAGGTCTTCGACCCCACGGGAGCGGGGGACTCGTTCGCCGGCGGCTTCGTCGGGTACCTCGCCGCGACGGGGCAGACCGAGCCCGACATCGCGCACCTCAAGCGCGCTGTCGCCTACGGCTCGATCGTCGCCTCCTTCAACGTGGAGGAGTTCGGCACGGAGCGCGTCCAGCGCCTCACGCGCGACGAGGTCGAGACGCGTGTGGGCGCGTTCCACGCGATGACGTCGTTCGACCTCGGGTGACAGGGCGGCTTCCGCCCGATTGCTAGCCTGAGCCCATGAAGGTCCATCTTCCCGACGGCACGGAGCTCGAGCTCGAGGACGGCGCGACCGGCCTCGACTGCGCCCGTGCGATCGGCGAGCGCCTGGCCAAGGCGACCGCCGCGATCGAGGTCGATGGGGAGGTGCGCGATCTGCGTCTGCCGCTGCCCGACGGCGCGCACGTGAAGATCCTGCGCGTCGGCGACGAGGAGGCCCTGCCGATCCTGCGGCACTCCACGGCGCACGTGCTGGCCGAGGCCGCCCGCCATGTCTTCCCGGGCGTCAAGATCTCGATCGGCCCGGCCATCGACAACGGCTTCTACTACGACTTCGAGTTCCCGGAGCAGATCGGCGAGGCCGATCTCGCGCGCATCGAGGACGAGATGCGGCGCATCCTCAAGCAGAAGCACGTCTTCACGCGCGAGACCACCGACCGCGACGTGATCCGCCAGCGCTTCGTCGACGAGGACGAGGCCTACAAGGTCGAGCTGATCGACGACCTGCCCGCCGACGAGCCGCTCACCGTCTACACGCAGGACGACTTCAGCGACCTCTGCCGCGGCCCGCACCTGCAGGACACCGGCCCGATCAAGGCCTTCAAGCTGACGCACGTCGCCGGGGCCTACTGGCGCGGCGACTCCACCCGCACGATGCTCACGCGCGTCTACGGCACCGCGTTCTTCACGCAGGAGGATCTCGACCAGCACCTGCACAACATCGAGGAGGCCCAGAAGCGCGACCATCGCCGCCTCGGCCGCGAGCTCGACCTCTTCTCGTTCAACGACGTCTCGCCGGGCGCGCCGTTCTGGCACCCCAAGGGCATGATCGTCTGGAACACGCTCGTGGACATGTGGCGCAAGGAGAACAGCGAGCGCGGCTACCAGGAGGTGAAGACGCCGATCCTCTACGCGTCCGACCTCTGGAAGACGTCGGGCCACTGGGACAAGTTCCGCGAGAACATGTACCTGCTCGAGATCGAGGAGCGCGCCTTCGGCATGAAGCCGATGAACTGCCCGGCGCACTGCATGATCTTCAAGAGCGACCGCCGCTCGTACCGCGAGCTCCCGCTGCGCATGAACGAGGTCGGTCTCGTGCATCGCCACGAGCCATCCGGCACGTTGCACGGACTGATGCGCGTCCGGCACATCACGCAGGACGACGCGCACCTGTTCGTGACGACCGAGCAGATCGAGGAGGAGGTCCAGAACGTCCTCGGCTTCGCGCTCGACCTGTACGAGCTGTTCGCGATGCACTTCAAGATCGAGCTCTCCACGCGGCCCGAGGTGCGCGTGGGGGACGACGCGATCTGGGACAAGGCCGAGGAGGCGCTCCACCGCGTCCTGCAGGCACGCGGCATCGACTACCGCGTCAACGAGGGCGACGGCGCGTTCTACGGCCCGAAGATCGACATCCACCTGACCGACTCGCTGGGCCGCTCCTGGCAGTGCGGCACCGTGCAGCTCGACTTCAACCTGCCGGAGCGCTTCGAGCTGACGTACACCGGCGCCGACGACCACGATCACCGCCCGGTGATGATCCACCGCGCGCTGCTCGGCAGCTTCGAGCGCTTCATCGGCATCCTGATCGAGCACTACGGCGGCGCGTTCCCGCTGTGGCTCGCGCCCGTGCAGGCCGTGATCCTGCCGATCTCCGACCGTCATGTCCTGGCCGCGGAGATGGCGCGCGACGCGCTGCACAGCGCCGGCCTGCGCGTGCAGATCGACGCGCGCGGCGAGTCGATCGGCAAGCGCATCGCGGAGGCGGAGACGCAGAAGGTGCCTGCCATGCTCGTGATCGGCGACCGCGAGGCCGAGGCGGGGGCGGTGGCGCTGCGCCGCCACGGCCGCATCGATCTCGGCACGCTGCCGCTCGATTCGGTGATCGATTCGCTCGTCACCGAGCGAGACGCCCGCGCGATCTACAGCGCGTCGTGACCGCGCTCGGCGGTCTGGCGCACACGGCAAGCGAAACGCCTGTGCCACAATGGGTTTCGCGGGCATCCCGTCCGCCGCGTGCGTGCTACCATCGCCCGCGTCGGTCATGCGACCGCCAATCCACCGAACGGAGCACATCACCCTTGCGCACGGAGCATCAGTCTTGAGGCCACGCCGCGGATACGACCGCCCCCCTGAGGAGCCGCGTACCCGCATCAACGAGGCGATTCGTGTACCGCAGGTGCGCCTGATCGGCGCAGATGGTGAGCAGATCGGGGTCAAGGACCGCGACGACGCGCTCGAGTTCGCCTGGAACCAGAACCTCGACCTCGTCGAGGTCGCCGCCGACGCGCGCCCGCCCGTCTGCCGCGTGATGGACTACTCGAAGTACAAGTACGAGCAGGAGCAGAAGGCGAAGCTGGCGCGCAAGCACCAGAACGTCATCGTGATCAAGGAGATCAAGCTCCGCCCGAAGGTCGGCGTCCACGATTACGAGACCAAGAAGGGCCATGTCGTGCGGTTCCTGAAGAACCACGACAAGGTCAAGGTCACCATCATGTTCCGCGGACGCGAGATGACGCACCCCGAAAAGGGCCGCGAATTGCTGCTCCGATTGGCCGAGGATCTCAAGGAAATCGCGGTCATCGAGTCGGAACCGCTGCAAGATGGACGAAATATGGTCATGATGTTGGCTCCGTCGAAGCAGCTCCTCAAGGAGGACGCTGCGGAGGCGGCCGCGAAGGACCCCGCTGGGGCTCCGGAGGCGGAAGTCGAAGAGGCTCCCACCGCGGAAGCCGAAGAGCCTGCGACGACCTCGTAGGGACAAAAGGAACTGCAATGCCGAAGGTCAAGACCAACTCCAGTGCCAAGAAGCGCATGAAGCTGTCCAGCAAGGGCACCATCACGCGCCGCAAGGCGAATGAGGCCCACCTGCGCGGGAAGATGACGGCCAAGCGCCGCCGCCAGCTCAGCCAGGATCAGCCCATGGCCAAGGCCGACTACCCGGAGGCGCTGCGCCTCCTCGGAAAGCGATAGGGTTCAGGCATGACTCGCGTCAAGCGTTCCGTCCACGCGCAGAAGAAGCGCCGCAAGGTCCTCGAGGAGGCGTCCGGCTACTGGGGCTTGAAGTCCAAGCTCTACCGCCAGGCCAAGATGCAGGTCGCCCGCTCGGGCAACTACGCCTACCGCGACCGCCGCGTCCGCAAGCGCGACTTCCGCTCGCTCTGGATCGTCCGCATCAACGCGGGCGCCCGCCAGCACGAGCTCTCGTACTCGCAGTTCATGCACGGCCTCAAGCTGGCCGGCGTGACGGCGGATCGCAAGATCCTCGCGGATCTCGCGCTCAACGAGCCTGCCACGTTCGGCGCTCTCGCCGAGCAGGCGAAGTCCGCGCTCGCCGCGTAGGCGGCGCTCCTGATGGACACCATCCGCAGCACGCGGAATCCGCGGCTGCAGCGCGTGCGCTCGCTCACGCGCACGGCCGCGCGGCGTGATGCGGGGGTGTTCGCGATCGAGGGCGAGGATCTCGTCGAGGCCGCGCTGCGTGCCGGCTGCGTCTTCGAGGATCTGCTCGTCCGCGAGGAGACGCCGTCGCCGCAGGGCGCGGGCCTGACGCCCGCCGTGGTGCAGGGCGACGTCCTCGACGCGGTCTCGGCACTCGGTTCCGGCTCGCGTCAGATCGGCGTGGTGCGCATCGACTCGCTGCCGCAGCCGCCCGCCGCGTTGGCGGGTCTCGGTCTCGCACTGTGCGGCGTGGGCGACCCCGGCAACGTCGGCACGCTCCTGCGCTCGGCCGCCGCCTTCGACGCGGACGTCGTGGTGCTCGGCGCGCCGGCCGCGGACCCCACGGCACCCAAGGCCGTACGCGCCGCGATGGGCGCCACCTTCACCGTGCCGACGCTGCCCGTCGCGGACGTCGCGAATGCCTACCCCGATGCGCGCCTCGTCGCGCTTGACGGCCGTGGCGAGACCGACATCGCCGACGTGGACTTCTCCGGTTCCGTCCTCCTGGCGCTCGGGGCGGAGCGGGAAGGACTGCCGGCCTCGGTGCGGAAGCGGGCAGACGTGATCTGCCGCATCCCGCAGTCCGATCGAGCCGAGTCCCTCAACGTCGCCGCCGCGGGTGCGATCGCGCTGGCGCTCGCCTTCCGGAGCCGCCGCCATGGCTGAGATGACCTTCGGCAGCGACAACCACGCGGGCATGGCGCCCGAGGTGCTCGAGGCGCTCGCCGAGGCCAACGTCGGCCACGCCTCCGGCTACGGCGCCGACCTGTGGACGGAACGCGCCGAGGCGCGCCTGCACGACGCGTTCGGTGACGCCGCCTTCGCCCTCTGCCTCACGGGCACGGGCTCGAACGTCGTGGCGCTCTCGCTCGCGCTGCGGGGCTGGGAGTGCGTGCTCGCCGCGAAAGGCGCGCACATCGACCTCGACGAGGCCGGCGCGCCCGAGCGCATCACGGGCTCCAAGATCGAGACGGTCGCGACACCCGATGGGCGCCTCACGCCCGAGCTGCTGGAAGGTGCGCTGCGCTCCAAGGAGCAGCACCATGTGGTCCAGCGCGTGGTGAGCATCACGCAGTCCACCGAGTGCGGCACGGCGTACACGCCGGCGGCGGTGCAGGCGATCGCCGACTGGGCCCACGCGCACGACATGCTGCTGCACGTGGACGGCGCGCGCCTCTGCAACGCGGCCGTCCACAACGGCTGCGGGCTGGGGGAGGTCGCGCCGGGCGCCGACATCATCTCGTTCGGCCTCACCAAGAACGGCGCGATGGGCGCCGAGGTGGTCGTCGCGCGCAACCCCGCGCTGCGCGGTCCGATCCAGAACGCCCGCAAGCAGGCCACGCAGCTGCAGTCGAAGATGCGGTTCGTGGCCGCGCAGGTGGACGCCCTCCTTGCCGACGACCGCTGGCGGCTGCACGCCGCGCACGCCAACACCATGGCCGCGCGCCTCGCCGCCGGTATCGCCGACGTGCCGGGCGTATCGATCGAGTACCCCGTCGAGGCCAACGCCGTGTTCGCCGTGCTGCCCGCCGATCGCATCCAGGCGCTGGCGGAGAAGCACCGGTTCTACATCTGGGACGCGCCGCGCCACGTGGCGCGGCTGATGACGGCGTGGGACACCACGCCGGCCGACGTCGACGCGCTCATCGCCGACATCGTCGGCTAGACGGGCTGCGCCACGACGACGAGATCGCCGGTGCCATCGCCGCGCACCTTCTCGCCGTCAAAGCCGCCCCAGGTGGTGATCACCTCGAAGCCCGCCTCCTCGACGAGCTCGAGCCAGCGCTTGGCGGGCAGCGGGTGGAGGATCAGCGTGGTGGTCCGGCCGCGCATCTCGACCTCCACGTGCGTGGTGCCATCGGGGCGATTCCAGTCCGCGCGCTCCTTCGCTCCCGAGTCGCGGTGGAACCAGATGCCCTGCGTCGCCTGGATGTCGGCGGGCGTGGGGCTGAAGACGTCGAAGGCGAGGTAGCCGTCGGGCGTGAGCAGCGCACGCGCGGCGCGCAGGGCCGCAAGGCGCTCCTCGTCGGTGGCGAGATGCAGCAGGCTGCGGAAGGGGATCAGCACGCGGTCGTACGTGCCCTCGACACCGGGTGCCGTGAGCTCGCCGCTGCGCACGTCGATGCGGTCAGCGGCGCCAGCCTCGATGGCCTTGGCGCGGAGCAGGTCGAGCATCGCCTCGGAGCGGTCGACCGCGATCACGTCGTAGTCCGACAGCGCCAGCGGAATCGCGATGCGGCCCGTACCGGCGGCGAGCTCGACGACCGGCGTCGTCGTGCCGAGGGCCATGCCGACGTAGAAGCCGATGTCCTCCTGGACCTCCAGGCACCAGGCGTCGTAGATCTCGCTGATGCCCGCGTACTGGTCGGGCGCGTCGCTCACGCGGGATCCCGCAGCCAGCGCGGCGGCAGGCCCTCGCGCTGCGCCAGCACGTCGAGCACGCGCAGGGGATCCACGCCGTCGCGCGCCAGCAGGGCGAGCAGGTGGAACAGCACGTCGGCGGCCTCCTCGACCTGATGGTCGGAGCCCGGCTGGGCGTCGAGCACCTCGGCCGACTCCTCGGCCACCTTGCCGGCGGCCAGCGAGCGATCCGAGCTGAGCAGACGCGCCACGTACGACGTCTCGGGATCGGCGCCGCGGCGCGACTCGATCGTGCCGGCGAGGCGCGTCAGCAGCGGGCCCGCGTCATCGCCCCAGCAGGTGCGCGCACCGGTGTGACAGGCGGGACCGGCGGGGGAGACCAGCACGAGCAGCGCGTCCTGATCGCAGTCGAGCCGCACATCCTGGACGGTCAGCACGTTGCCGCTGGTGGCGCCCTTCTCCCACAGCTCCTGCCGCGAGCGCGACCAGA
Organism: uncultured Bifidobacterium sp.; assembly: GCA_964588635.1. Taxonomy (GTDB): domain Bacteria; phylum Actinomycetota; class Thermoleophilia; order Gaiellales; family F1-60-MAGs149; genus F1-60-MAGs149. The sequence goes on along the minus strand of CAZPQP010000012.1, from coordinate 786 downwards.
ACCACGCGCGCCGGGTCGTCAGCGTGCGCGCCAGCGCATCGGCGTTCATCCACGCGAGCATCAGCACGGAGCCATCGACCGTGTCCTGGCAGATCGCGGGGATCAGGCCGTCCGCGTCGAAGCGGGGCTGCCCCGCGAGCGTCAGCGCATCGGCAGGTTGCGTTCCCGACATGCGTGCTTCACCTCCTCGACCGTGTGGATGCCGTCATGGAAGATGCTCGCAGCGAGTGCGGCGGACACGCCCAGCTCGAGCACGTCGGCGATGTCGGCGGGGCTGCTGGCGCCACCTGAGGCGATGATCGGCACGTTGACGGCCTCGAGCAGGCGCGCGTAGAGGTCGAGCGCATAGCCGCGCTGGGTGCCGTCGGAATCCATGCTCGTGACGAGCAGCTCGCCGGCCCCGCGCTCGACGGCCTCCTGCGCCCACGCGACTGCGTCACGACCGGTGGCGCGGCGACCGCCCGAGGCGACGGCCTCCCACGTGCCGTCGGGGGTGCGGCGGGCGTCGATCGCCACCACGATGCACTGCGAGCCATGGCGCTCCGCGCACTCGGCGACGAGGTCGGGACGGTCGAGGGCGGCGCTGTTGATGGACACCTTGTCGGCGCCCGCTCCCAGCAGGTCGCGCACGTGCGGCTCGTCGGAGACACCGCCGCCGACCGTCAGCGGCACGTCGATCCGGGTGCCAGCATCGGCGACCTGCGTCAGGAGCTCGTCCCACGCCTCGTCGCCGGCGGTGATGTTGAGCCAGCAGAGCTCGTCGGCGCCCTGCTCGGCGTAGCGCAG